>JAYVTL010000185.1:0-3808 GCA_043788845.1 Candidatus Uhrbacteria bacterium | reverse complement strand
ACTTGCACCGCGTCGTCGAGCAAGTCGAGCGCGCCGCTCGCCGTCATCACATCAACGTGATGATCGAGGCCAAGCGCACGAGCGACCAAGGCGGCGGACTGACGTTCATCATGTGACGCTTCTTCAAAACCGATAGTGAAGGCTTTCAAGGTATTGGTGGATTGGCGTGCTGCACTCTCGGCCACCACGGCGGAATCGATCCCTCCAGACAAAAATAAACCAAGCGGGACATCGGCTAGCAAGCGTTGTTTGACGGCATGATCAATACGCGAACGCAAACCCATGATGGCGGATGAAGGATCAGCTGCACCGATGGTGGTTGGGCAAGACCAAAATTTCCAAATCTTGTCGACGCGACCATGCTGCCAGCTCATGGCCGTCGCCGGTTCAAGCTTATGTACACCAGAAAAAATCGAGCGCGGCGTGGGGACGGCATCGGTTCTTAAATACAAACCGAGTGAGACCGGATCTATTTCTCGCTTGGCGACATCGGCGGCCAGCAGGCCTTTCAATTCAGAACAAAACCAGATCGTGCCGTTTCGCTCGGTCCAATATAACGGTTTTTTGCCGATGCGATCTCGCGCGAGAATGAGTCGTGCGGCTTTGGTATCCCAGATGGAAATAGCGAACATGCCATCAAAATGAGTAAAGCACTGATCGCCCCATTCTTCATAGCCATGTGCTATTACTTCGGTATCCGACTGCGTGACAAAGCGATGTCCACGAGCAAGCAATTGCTCACGCACCTGTTGAAAATTATAAATCTCGCCATTCAACATGACCCAGACCGTGCCATCTTCATTGGAGAGTGGTTGATGTCCACCTGCTACGTCGATAATACTTAAACGACGAAAAGAGAAACCAATATTGTCAGCAAGATAAAGCCCCGCATCATCGGGACCGCGCCGGCGGATGGCGTTTCCCATGCGCTCGAGTTGGTCGCGATTTCCTGTTCCTGCAAAGCCGGCAATGCCACACATATTAGTTGGCAGGTTTTTTTGCTGTGAAATAAAATCCTGAAACCTGATTGCCAGATGACGTGCGCATGGCATCACACCAACGCGCGCAGTGTGCAACCCAAGTTCCGTTCAATGGTCGCGGCAGCAGATGAATCAGCGTTTCGAGTGGACCGCGGACAGCTTGCAGCTGAATATCCGTATAGCCATCACAGAGTGATGAAATGCCTTCGCGTGTAAAACGAAAGAAGTCTCCGTAGTAGCCGGGTTGCGCGTGGTAGGGGCTCAAGAACGGGACATAGACAAACACCAAGCCGCCCGGTTTTAGCACACGACACATTTCTGACATCGCCTTCCAGGGGCGCGGGACATGTTCGAGTACAGCGAGACAAAGCACGGCATCATAGGTATTTTCTGCGATGTGCAAATTCATGACATCACCAACGATATCGGGGTGGTAATCTGGAACTGGGTCGAGCACTTCATATTTCACGGTGGCGAGCAGGGGCTGAATCCAGGCACGTTTTGGGTCGACACGATTACCACGAGTGCCGTCGATGCGGAGGCCGGCTCCGATATCTAAAATCCTAGCTCCAGGGACAAAGACCTGATGCACGGCGGCAGAAAAGAATTGTTCCCAGCTTGGTACTTTCATAGCGTCGGTATCCTACCCGTTGGGCTTGGTTTGGGGAATAAAGACGGCTTCACGCAGACGCCTGGCCAGTTGATGAAGATCGGCGATCTGTCGGACGGTTTCACGGCCGGTGGGATATGCTTGTGGTTGGTGCAGTGCGGCGGATAATCGTGAAAGAGCCAAAGCGTCGACGAGACTTGGTGCCACCAAGACACCGGGAATAGCGGCATACACCTGACCAATGGCAATTACTGGCGTTTCACAGGCGAGAGCTTCTAAGACGACCTTGTCCAAACTCCCAGTTTGGCTGGCACTGACCAGCATGGCGGCTCGTGAATATATGGCTACCAAGTCTGCACCCGTTTTTGGTCCCAAGAGCTGGATATCGTCTTGCAAGTTATGCCGTTGAATTTCAACCTGGAGAGCTTGTTGATAGCGTTCATCTGCCGCGGTGCGTGGAGCGCCGACGATGCTGACATGGAATAAAAGCTTTGGATCGAGTTTTCGCAGTGCTTGCACCATGGCGATGAGTGCGAATTGATCTTTCCGCGCCGTAATGCGGCCGACCATTAACAGCAGGGGTTCGCGCGGGACGTTGATGGCACGCAGCTGGTCGAGATCGATACCGTGACCGGTAATAATTTTCTTAGATGTGGTGAGACGACAACTTTCGGCCGAGGCCGTGACGAGCGCATCAAAAAAAAATTCAGCCATGCGCAAGCTTGGAGTAATGGTGCCGTGGGTATACCACAAGATTACTCGCCAGCCGAGCAGCTTCCAATACCAACCCAGGGCCACAATCACTGGAGGTAGCATGTGTACAAAGACATGATGAACGGAATTCCGCAGCGACCATGACAGTGACATCAGGCGAATGGTGCGGGCAAATTTTCCTGGTGGCAATTCGATGACGCGCGTGTTTGGTGGGAGCGGTGTGCCCACGCGGTGTCGCCAACAGACGACGGTGAGTTCGATCCCTTCACTCGCTAAAGCGCGTAGCCAAGACACGAAAAATCCTAAGTTGTCATCGAGATCGTCTACCACTTGGGTGATGACGAGCAGTTTTTGTGGAGCCTTTGGGTTCATACTTTTTTTGCGAGCTGCTCATTTATGAAGAGCTTAATTTTTGCACCGCGTGCCTGCCAGGTGTAGGGCTGAACATAGGCACGCGCCTGTTGGGCTAAGGTTCCTGGGTCGTGCTTGACGCGTGCAGCAAGTCGTTGCACAGCTTCAATAAAATCCGCGGGTGAATCTGCATGATAAAATTCGGCGATGCTGGGATGCAAGATCTCGCGCGAAGATGGCACGTCGCTAGCGACCACGGGGAGACCGGCGGCGAGATACTCGAAGAGTTTTAATGGAGACGTATAGTCTTTTGCGATGTCGAATTTGCTCGAGCTGCTGACTAGAGCCATGTCAGCTGCGGCTAACCAGACCGGGATTTCATGACGAGGTTTTCGACCGATGAGCCGAACATTTGACGTTGTGCCAACAAGTTTTTTAATACGAACAATATCTGACGTGTCGCCGCCGACCAGCAGTACTTCAATTGGCACGGGCAGATCACAAAAGGATTGGGCAATGTCGTCTATCCCCTTCCAAGGAAACAATTGACCGGCATAGACCAAATAGATGGCGGTTGGCGAGAGGCCAAGTTGCGCCCGAGCCGCGCTGCGCGTTGGAAGATGTGCAAAGGCTTTTTCATCGTAGGCGTCGGGTGCGAGGTGGATGTTTTTTGGATCGACACCGTGACTCAACACCATATTTTTTACGCCATTAGAAATCACCACCCAACCGCTGACTGCAGCGATCAGAGCTTGCCATTGTAAGGTGTTAAATCGCGGATCATCATGAAGTTCTAAAAAAATAGGCGGTGGGGACGCCTGACGATGACAAGCGAGAACGATACGGGCATCGCGGGTGTACACCACATCGGTGTCGAGCTTGAGTGAACGAACACTGCGTAAGAATGTCCAATTCTCGAGAAGAAAGGCGAGGCGGTTGAGAAAACCAAAACTCCATGGAAGCAGATCGATGGTGGCCAACCGTTGAATGGGGAAAGATTTTTCGAGGGCATACATGTCAACCGGATCTTCGGTCGCGAGTGGATTCAGACGGTTGGCTGCTGCTAGTTCAACCTCAACTCCCGCTGACTGCAGCGATCAGAGCTTGCCATTGTAAGGTGTTAAATCGCGGATCATCATGAAGTTCTAAAAAA
>JAYVTL010000184.1:0-3148 GCA_043788845.1 Candidatus Uhrbacteria bacterium | reverse complement strand
CCATATCAATGACAACTCGGTCTTACGCGTAACCTTCTTTCTTGGTTTATTCGTGGTTTTGTTTTTTTTGTTGTCGCGCAGCGCCCTCTTAAAAACCATCGGCGGTTCGGGCGCGCCAGGCTCGTGGTGGCAGACCATTGTCTTCAGCATTCTTCAAGTTGGTTTGCTGATTAGTATCACTCTCAACTTATTGCCGCATGACATGACGCAAAACTTGTCGCAACCAACACGTGACGTTTTTATGTCAGATCAAGCTCGCAGCATTTGGATGATTTTGCCAATTATTTTCATGGCCCTCGCCCCACGTCAAAAAGATACGGGCAGTCTATAAGGATTGAAACTTCGTCTTAAATTTGCTAGGGTAAAGACGGATGGAGCAAAAGCATTTTCCAGATTTTTATCGTTCCAACGTGAAACGCGTCTACCGTTTCATCTTTTTTCGTGTACGTGGCAAAAAAGAAGTCGCCGAAGATTATACCCAAGACGTTTTTTTGAAAGCCTATAAAGCTTTCGACTCCTTTGATCCCGTCATTAGCCAAGCCTCTTGGATTTTCACCATTGCGCGGAATCACTTGATCAACCAATTCCAAAAAGAACGACCCAACATACCGCTCGAAGATATCGAACAAACCTGGTGGGATCGAGTTGATGGTGTTGAAAAACTCGCCATACGTCACGATGAAAAACGCCTGCTCCAAGCCCTGACCCAACTCCCCGACGAAGACGCCTCACTCTTGCGTCTCAAGCACTTAGAAGGTTGGAGTTTTGAAGAAATCGCCCAAGAACAAGGCAAAAAGCCTGGCGCCCTGCGCGTCCAAGCTCATCGCGCCATCAAGGCGCTCAAAGCCATTTTGAAACAAAAGTAACACTTACCGGTATAACCCTGATAGATATGGACTGGTTCATCGCCCACAAGCTCCACCGCCTGGCACAACGCGCTAACCCAGAGCGGGCTTTTGTGCGTGCCTTGGAGAAAAACCTGCGTCTCCAATCCGGTCATCAGGGTTGGTGGCTGCATTGGGGTCGGATTGCCGTGAGTGGCCTGTCCGTCGTGACCATGGCCGCCAGTGCCACCACAGCCTATGCCTATGAAAGCGACGATGTTTTGCCCGACCACCCGCTCTATGCCTTGCGTCAAGGTGTAGAAGATTTCGAAATCCACGTCGCAAAAGATCCTGTGGCCAAAGCCGAAGTTCAAGTCAAACATCTCGAGCGACGAATGAAGGAAGTGGGCTTGCTGCAAAAACGCCAACGTCCAAATGTAGAAAAGCGTCTCGAAGAGTTCGAACTTCATCTTGACCAAGCTCTGGGCGATTCTGACAAATTACCGGACGAAGACGCCCGCCAACGCATCAGCAATAAAATCGACAAACTGCAACGCACTCACATCACCGACTTAACCGAGCAACGTGATAATGCCAAATCTGACGTAGAAAAAAACGCTCTCGATGCGCGGATTCTTCTCGAGCGAAAAAAGTTGCGCGAGGAACGACATGAACGTAAGTTGGAACTCAACCAAGAACGTAAACAAGAGCGCCAAGAAGAACAAGCCAAGCAAGAAGAAGCTAAGCCGCTGCGCCACCGCGTCCGCCGCGCCATCATCCAAAAACACTAGACCAAGTCTAGTGTTTTTTATTTCACCACGAATTTCCTAGAGAGATAAGATGCGAACCGCCTTGATGCTTGAAGCTAAAGTAACATCGCTCACCGACTCGACCGACACTCGTTGCCCAACTTTGAGCGCCGGCAAGGTCAACATCTTTTCGACAAACGGGACTGGGGGCGCAACTGGTTTAGCTGGAGAATCCGTGAGTTGCTTTTGAAACGTCGCCATTTCTTGTTGAAAAGCAACTTGCTCCTTTTGCGTGATGCTGACGATTTTTGTATTGGCGTCGGTATTCACCGTACGATCATTGGAAACGCCATCGACATCGGCGTTGACGGGCAAGGTGTCTTGCGTCACCACCAACGAGCTCGCAGAAATCGAGTGAATGGTGCCGCTAAAAGAATGTGCTTCTTGATTGGTCTGTGGACACATTTTTTTGAATTGTTCGCGTGCGGCTTTGTAGCCATCATCAAAACTGTCACCACTTTTTTGCGCGATCGGCGCGAAGAAAGTTTTCGGCGAAGCGAAACGTTTTTGTATGTCCAAGGCATTTAAGCCCACCAAGACAAAAGCTGTGAAAACGACCACGATGGCCAAGGCTGTTAAAATATACCGACTGGTAGAAGAATTTTGATCCATAGCATTAGCAAGAGTATATCACGTCGCTCGAGAATGACCTTGTACGTCACGAAAAAAATAGGGTTTTTTTGCTGTCGTTCATACTTTGGTTGACAAAAACCGTTTTTTACGATAGGGTTGGAAGTAATCGTATATCCACGCGGGTTACGAGTCCTCTCACTTTCTTTGCGAAAACTAGGGATTTTCTCTAGCCGCACCTTCGACAACTTGCAGTTTGCGAGGTTCGTCATGAACAAGACTCGACATATGGGTCAGGGCGGGGCCGTCGAGGTCCTGTTCCGAGCCCTTGGTTTCAGCGTTTTCACGTCCGTCATCGCATGCGGTGGCGGCTCCAACTCTGGTGACGGCCCCAATGGGGCAGCCAGCACCGACGGTCAAGGCGGATCAGCGTCTGCAGGTGCAGCGGGATTTGGCTCGACCGCCGGTAGTGGCATCACGGGCGGCGCAGCAGGCGCGGCTGGCAATGGCGGTTCGTCCTCGATGGGCGGTGCCGCCGGCAGCAGCAATTGCGGCAATGCCGGTCACGGCAGCGTCAACGCCAATGGCATGGAAGTCTGTGCTGGTAGCGGTGGCACGGCGGGTTCTGCTGGAACTCCGCAAGGTGGCGCCGCCGGCAATTCTGCCGGTATGGGCGGGACCGCGGCTTCTGGCAATGGCGGTTCGTCCGCCGGCGTCGGAGGTTCGGGTGCTGGCGGTTCGTCCGCTGGCGCTGGTGGAGATGCTGGCTCGGCAGGTGCTGCTGGGACGCCGCAAGGTGGATCCGGTGGTGATGCAGGTGCCGCAGGCGCTGGTGGCTCTGGCAACGGAGGCTCCGGTGCCGGTGGATCGATGGCTGGTGCTGGCGGGTCTCCCGCAGGCGCTGGTGGCTCTGGCAACGGAGGCTCCGGTGCTGGTGGTTCGATG
>JAYVTL010000183.1:0-2701 GCA_043788845.1 Candidatus Uhrbacteria bacterium | reverse complement strand
TGATTTTTTTGGTTTTTTATGTTACATACTCTTTTATGAAAAAACCTTTGCGCGTGGATATGCTTTCGATTTTTCCGGAAATGTTTCCTGGGTATTTTGATGCTTCGATTTTGGGGCGGGCGCAGAAGGCAAAATTGCTTGAGGTGAAGACGCATCAGTTGCGTGACTGGACGACGGATAAACATCACAAGGTTGATGACGTACCGTATGGTGGAGGTGCAGGGATGGTGATGAAGGTGGAGCCGTTTCATCGGGCGCTGATGAGTTTGAAATTGCGTAAGAAAGATGGAGCGGTGACGGCTCAAGGCAAAAAGACTCGGGTGATTTTGACGAGTGCAAAAGGGAAATTGTTTACGCAGGCAGATGCGCAGCGACTTGCGAAATATGATCGGTTGGTGTTTTTGTGTGGGCGATATGAAGGTGTGGATGAACGGGTGGCAGAACATTTGATTGATGAAGAGTTGTCGATTGGTCCATATGTGATGACGGGTGGGGAATTGGCGGCACTGGTGATGACCGATGCGGTGACGCGGCTGCGACCAGGGGTATTGGGTGCCGAGGCATCGTTGTCCGAGGAGTCGTGGTCCGATGGAAGTTCTCGAGAATATTCGCAGTATACGCGACCAGAAGAATACTTGGGGTGGAAGGTGCCGAAGATTTTACTTGGTGGAAATCATGGAGAAATAAAAAAGTGGCGTGCGCAAGATCAAACGTGATAGTATTCTGACGAATTGATCTTTATGCCTGCTCGCTCTTCATCACGTTCCACTACATCACGACAACGCACGCTGGTATCAGCATCACGACAACGTACCGTTGCTGCTGCTTCTACCGTTGTACAGGCGCCGGCTTTGTCTGAATTGTCGGGTATTCGTCGTACTTTGGGTTCACAAAATGCTTGGATTACTACCTTGTGGGTATTGATGGTGTGTTTTTCAATTGGCGGCGCATTGGTGTTGTGTGAAATTGCGGTTCGGTTGCGAGCACTTGAACAAGCGCAAATAGGTACGCAAGAAGCCGTGATGAAAAATGTGAATGCGCGTTTAGAAGTGGCTTTGGCAAAACCAGAACTTCAAGCACCGGCGAATCAAGTGACGCAATCGGCGACAGTGACGAGCACAGAGGAGAATGCTGGCACGGCGAGTTTGCCAGCCACCAGTCGTTCGCAGAGTCCGAGCGGCGCATTGACGCGTGGTAGCTTGTCACCTGATGGCTCGAAGTTTGCGGGTTATGAAGAAAATAAAGTTGGTAAAAAAGGAGTGGCTGTTGAAATCGTGACTGGTCCGGAGGCAAAGAAAGTAAAATATATTGTGATCTTTAATGTGTTCACGGAATCGACGGCTGCGACAAAGCCAGAAGGCGCGACGATGTCGGTGCGTTGGAAAGATGCGTCGACGATTGAATATGACGTATTGACGAAGAAAGGAAATGATTGGGTGAAAGGGACGAATACGGTGAAGATTTTTTTCTAGAACAAGTTTGATAGAAAAATCCCCCGATGATAGTCGGGGGATGAATCAGGACTTGTGAATGAGGTCGAGAAGCTGCAGAGAGATTTCCTGATTGGCGGCGAGGATGCAGGGAGTTTGCGTTTTGAAATTGTAGACGCGTGATCCCAGATCTTTGCCATCGAAGTCGAGTGCGACTCCGCCAGCGCCTTTGACGAGCGCATAGGCCATACCGAGCTCGTGCTGCTTTTGTTGATCGCAGATGAAAGCCGCAGCTTTGCCGGTTGCGACCTGTGCCATCTCGTAGGCGGCAGAACCGTAGCGGCTCAAGTTGCCCTTTTGACCCGCGAAGATCTTGTTGATGAGATCTCGATTCGAGGGATAATAGGTTTCGACCATCACGATCTGCTTGCCGATGTCGAGCTTGGTGTCGCTCAAGGTTTTGAGCGGCTGACCATTCAAGGTTGAATGATACCCGTCTTCGTCTTTCCATGTGAGCCAAAGCTGATCTGATCCGCGACGCAGATCGTTCAGGCCTGCGAGCACGACGTGATCGAAACTGACATCGCGATCGTCAGACAGGACGGTGACCACGCTGGTGTGGGGTTCGCCGGGTGTTTCTCCACGCATCTTGTAATTGAGTGAACCGTCGATGGGATCGACGGTGACCCAAAGGCCGGAGATGGTTCGCGTCAGGTCTTCGGTGAGACCTTCGACGGTGACTCGGCAGACTCCGCGAAGTTGGTCGATGGTCTCCCTAAAAAATTCGCCGAGCGCTTTGTCTGCGGCGAGTTCGGTGTCATTCGTGAGATCGCCAAAGGCTCCGCCCTGCTTGACGATACGTCCGCCATCTTTGAGCAGGAGAAGTTGATCTTTGGCCTGGCGGAGAATCTCTGCCAGCTGATTGGGTTCGATGTGATGGACGATGCGCATACGAGGCTCCTTGGATTGGGTTTGGACTGACAATGTGCTTCTAGGATGTATCCTAAAATGTGGTTTGGGTCAAGCTGGTTGGCTTGACTGATTTCGTGGTTTCGGCTTAAGTGCAGCCACCTCCAATTCGCGAGGCGTTCATTTTAAGTGAGGTGCAGCGTGTCAGATCAAAAGCCGTATCAGCCAGTAGGTCCGATTTCGGATGACCATCAGCCCAAGCGTGGTTGGAAGGTGGTGCTGAATGGGGAGTTGGTGGAGAAGGTCACAAGCCTTTCCATCAGCAATCCGAAGATCGGAATGGTGAGCTATGGGCTCGCGCC
>JAYVTL010000182.1:0-2691 GCA_043788845.1 Candidatus Uhrbacteria bacterium | reverse complement strand
TGCTGAACGTGAGGTGTTGATGGCAAAGTTGGGGAAGCTTGATCGCAAGGGCGAGGGTTGTTTGTATATCAAACGTTTATCGGAAGTAGATATGAAAGTTCTTGAGAAGCTCTGCGTGGCGTCCTTGGCGTTTATGGCGAAGAAATATCCTAAACTATGAGCCAGCTCGCTTATCAGGATCCGGCATGTGAACTGACCTTACGACAAGGGCTTGAGGAATATTATGGTGCCAACCCGGGGTATGATGGCAAGGGCGATTTTCTTGGTCAGCCGCGCGAGACGGTGGTGGCACATGATGTGGCACATATTGTTTTTGGTTTAGGTAGCAGCTCGGCAGAGGAGGTGGTGGTGGAAGTGTTGACGGTTTTTGGCTGCAGGATGACGGTGCAAAATATTATCAAGCAGCCTAAAGTAAAACTTGGAGTTTCTTTGTGGAAAACCTTTGGACCGTGGCGCTTAGTGCGGCGGGCAGTTCTCTCAACGCCACGGATGTTGCGCGCGATGTGGATGGGAATGCACATGAAAAAACGTTGGCCACATTTTGCATACCAACCGTACTTGGATATTTCTTTGCGAGAATTGCGGACGGAGTTTGGGATTAGGTTGCCGGTATAGTTGTGGGTTTCTTTTTTGATTTCCAGATGAGTGCGTCGACGACGTAGTGATGGAAGTTGAATGCCATGTGGATGACGAGAGTGGCAGAGAAGAAGAGATTTGGTAGTTGGGTGGCGGTGAAGTCGATACCTGTGTACACGGCGGTTGAGAGCAATAAACCGACGGCGGCATAGGCCCAGAGATGTTTGGGTTGGCTCAACCACGAGATGATGGTGCGTTGTGGATCAAGGCCGGTGCGGAATTGTCTGGCGTTTTGCGCCCAGACGAAGAGGAGATATTGGGTATTATGCCAAACGTTGATGAAGAGCCAGCCTTGGGTGATGTCGGTGATGAAGTTGTAGCTAAGATAGCTGATGGCGACATGGGAGAGCACGAAGAGCGTATGTTGGAGTGGGTGTTGTTTGGGATGGCGTAGGCGTTGCCATAGCCAGAAGGCGAGTATGAGGCCGGCACAGATGGCGGCGGCCGTGACGAAGTATGGTGGGATTGGTGGAGAGTAGAGGCGTAGGTAATAAAAGGTTCTTGGATGTTGATATGCGCGGTTGAGCAGGCCCCAGAGTGGGAAGATAAAAATCAGGGCCGTGGTGAGATGGTCTGGGGTAGTGGCGCCGGCACTGCGTTGGTAGGCGCGGCTAAGGCCGTAACTTTGGCGAGCATAATGCCAGGTTTGCCAATAAAAGTAGACGGTGGCGAGGGCGATTTCACCGCCAAAGGTGGTGAGGCCGGCGGTGGCAGCTAGGACGAGGATTGGCAGGGCGGTGAGCAGCCAAAGATGTTGACGGGCGGCGAGGCGATTAAAAGCGGTGCGGGTGAAAGTAGCGATGACATGCGGATAGGCGAGCAGCCACAAGTCGAGGGTGAGTAGGTAGGGGAAGAGTTGAGGATGGAAAAAAGCCAGTCCACCAAACATACAGGCGAGAATAAGCGGCACCAAGAGAAAAATCTGGTCAAATGCGCGGCTGCGTAGCCAGCCGCTGGGTTTGGGTGGTGCTGGGTTGGAATTGTCTGGGACAGGGTGGGGCATGGGGTTGGGGGAAGTATACAGGATACGTTCTCATGTCGGTGGATTTTCTTGTATGATAGAGGGATGTCCGTGTGGTCGGTGTATTTGCTTCGTTGTGCTGACAACTCTTTGTACACCGGTATTTCTACCGAGGTTGCTTCTCGCGTTGAGAAACATAATGCGGGGAAGGGGGCGGCGTATACACGGTCACATCGGCCGGTGGAGTTGGTGTGGGTGAAGAAGATGAAGAGCGAGTCAGCGGCGCGAAAGAGAGAAGCGGCGATTAAGAAAATGAGTAAGCGCGACAAAGAACAGCTGGTGGTTGGCAACTTGTAGCTCGTGAGGTGGTTGGGTACGATGGGAGGAATATGTCTATGCGCATTGTTGTCTCGGGGTCGTTTCGAAAACAGCTGGCTGAGATTCAGCGAATCATTTTGGCATTTGAAGCGGTGGGGATTGAGGTATTGTCGCCGGCGGTGGCGCGAGTGGTGGAGATGGTGGGGGAGTTTGCACTTCTCGAGAGTGATACGATACGCGATCCGGTGGAATTGGAGCGGCGGCACTTGGAGGCGATTGCGGAGGCGGATGCCTTGTATGTGTGTAATCTGGGGGGATATATTGGTGATTCGGTTAAATTTGAATTAGGGTGGGCCAAGGCGTTGGGGAAACCGGTATTTTGTTTGGAGCCGGTGGATGAGGTGATCTTGCAGTCTTTTTGTGGAGTGCCAGCGACGGTTGAAGAGGTGAAAAAAATCTTGGAACAGCGCCAGCCGCTCGAGGCGATTGGCGAGAAAGCTAGCGTGACACAATTGCAGGCGTATGTGAGAGCGGCGGTGATTCGACGGGGATTTGAGGATGAAACGCCGCAGGATGTGTTGATGTTATTAGTGGAAGAAGTTGGCGAGGTGGCGAAGGCCTTGCGGAAATATATCGGATTAAAAACCGATCAAGCAAAAAACACGACATCTTCGCTCGAAGAAGAATTGGCGGATGTTTTTATCTTGCTGTTGGATTTGTCGAATCGGTTGCAAGTGTCTTTGGTTCAAGCTTTTTTAGCGAAAGAGGAGCAGAAT
>JAYVTL010000181.1:0-3343 GCA_043788845.1 Candidatus Uhrbacteria bacterium | reverse complement strand
GTCGGTGAGTTTGGTGGCATCACGGTAGCCAACATAGCCAGCAGGCGAGCCGACGAGTTTGGAGACGGTGTGGCCTTCAGAAAACTCGGACATGTCGAGTTTGATTAAGGCATCGGCGCGCCCAAAAAGTTCTTTAGCCAGCGTGCGTGCCGTCTCGGTTTTGCCGGTGCCAGATGGACCAACGAAGAGCAAAGCCGCCTTGGGTCGGTTGGGATCGCCCAGACCTAGGCGCGAACGAGACACGACATCAGACACCGCGGACATGGCAGGGGCTTGTCCAAGAATGGTGGCATCCAGCGCCGTTTGCAGGCCGGCGACACGTTCACGCTCCGTGGCAAGAATCATGGGTAAGGTGGCGCCGGTCATACGAGCTACGACGCGCGCAACGTCGATGGCTTCGACGGTTGGTTTTTCTTTGTCGCGAGCAAGATCATAAGCTTTGCGCCAAGCGGCAATATCTTTTTCAAGTTGGGCCATGTCGGTAGCAGCTTGTTGTGCTGCTTCAAGGTCGCCTTGGCTGACGGCGGTTGCTTTTTTTTCTGCGGTGGCATGAATGGCAATCTCGAGCGCGCTTAAACGCTCCATGTGTTCATGTGAAGTGCGACGCGCGACGACACTAGCAGCGGCTTCATCAATCAGATCGATGGCTTTGTCTGGAAAATAGCGATCGGTCATGTAGCGATCGGCTAAATCGACGGCGGTTTCTAAAACACGTGGTCCGTAATTGACGCGATGATGTTTGGCGTAGAATTCGATAATGCCTTTTAAGATTTCGAGGGTGGCCGCAGCGGTTGGTTCATCAACGGTGACGGGTTGGAAACGACGTTCGAGTGCGGCGTCTGGTTCGATATGTTTTTTGTATTCAGCCCAGGTGGTGGCACCGACACAGTGAATCTCGCCACGCGCTAAAGCTGGTTTCAAGATATTGGCCGCATCGAGCGAGCCGGTGGTTGAGCCTGCACCAACGATATTGTGGATCTCGTCGATAAATAAAATGACGTTTGGATCTTGCTTGGCTTCTTCCATGATTTGTTTTAAGCGTCCTTCAAATTCACCACGATACATGGTGCCTGCTACGGTGAGCGCAAGGTCAAGACTCAATAGACGTTTGCCATGCAAAATATCGGGCACATCGCCGGCGGCTAAGCGTTTGGCGAGACCTTCGATGATGGCGGTTTTGCCGACGCCGGGTTCACCTAGTAAAATTGGATTATTTTTAGTGCGACGACACAGGACTTGAATGATGCGTTCGAGTTCGGATTCGCGACCGATGACGGGGTCGAGGGCGGCGGCGGTTTCTTGTTTGGTTAATTCATGAGTGAAGGCGTCGAGAGCCGAGCCGCGTGGCGCCCGGGCAGTTGGTGCGCGGGTGTCGGGTGGACGATTTTCGTGTTGATGACCTTCTTCGTTTTCTTCGGGTGTGGGGTTGATTTCTGGAAAACGCGAGGTTGATTTTAAGACGTGGATGAGTTGCTCACGCATGTCGGTCAGCTTGACGCCCGAGACGCGCATGAAGGCCATGACGGCTTCGTCATTTGATTCAAGAATAGCGGCGAGTAAGTGTTCAGTGCCGACGTATTTATGTTCGTACAGATGCGCGCTCAACACGCATTTCTCGAGAATGCGTTTGACTTGTGGGGTGAGGTCGGGTGCGGTGATGGAACTGCGTGCCATGGGGAGGCCGCAAAAGGCTTGTTCTGCTTTGTGGACATTGAGTCCATATTTTTGCAAAACTTCGGCACCGATTGAACCTTTTTCGTGCAAAAGACCGACCAGTAAATCGCCAGCTTCGACATGATCACGACCACTCATGATGCAAAAACTTAACGCTTTTTGGAGCGCTTCTTTGAGGTGGGTAGTAAATCGGTCGAGGAGGTCGGGGTTCAACATAGAGTTTGAAAAAAAGAACTAGGGATGACTGATCATGTTGCGTAAGCGGGCGATGCGTTGGTCGATAGGTGGGTGGGTTGAAAACAGATTGGCAATTCTTGAGGAGAACGTTTGGGTGGTTGGTGCGGCAATCCACAGATGATTGGTCGCACTTGAGGTGGTTCGCATCGGAATATTCGCTTGTTGTATTTTTTCGAGCGCAGAGGCGAGGCCTTCAGGATAGCGCGTCAGCAGCGCTCCCGAAGCATCAGCCAGGTATTCGCGTTTGCGAGAAATGGCGAGTTGCATTAGTTGGCCGATGATAGGGGACAGCACCAAGAAGAGCAGACCGATGATGAAGAGCACCGCGCCGACATCGTTATTGCGACGATTGCTGCGGCCAAGCATGCCAAAGCGCGTGACATAGTGACCAAGGATGGCCATCGCACCCACCAATACGACGGCAATCATCATGACGCGCGAGTCGTAGTTTTTGACATGAGATAATTCATGCGCCAGCACGCCTTCGAGTTCGGTGCGATTCAAGCGTGTTAGCAGGCCGGTGGTGACGGCGATTGAGGCATGTTGTGGATCGCGGCCTGTGGCAAAGGCATTTGGTGCGTCGTCTTCGACAATATACAGTTTTGGCTTGGGAATGCCGGCGGTGATGGCAAGATTTTCTACGACATTCCACAAGGTAGGAAATTGTTCACGTCGGTTGATTTTGACTGCGCCGCAAGTTGCGAGCGCGATGGCATCACCTTGGTACCAGGACAGTAAAGCCATGCTGGTCGAAATGATGAGAGCGAGTAACAAGCCTCCAGGGCCGGTATTGGAAATGACATAACCATAGACCCAACCGGCCGCAATAAGCAGGCCCATGAATATCACGATGAGCCCCCAAGATTTGCGGCGGTTGGAATCTATTTGTGAGTACATTTTAGAACTTCACTTGCACATTGGCTTTTTCGGATTCAGCGGCTTCGAAGAATTCGCGTGATTTGAAACCGAGCATATTGCCAATCATATTGGTTGGAAATACTTGGAGCTTGGTATTGAAGTCGCGCACATTGCCATTGTAAAAACGGCGTGAAGCTTGGATCTTATCTTCAGTGTCAGTGAGTTGAGCTTGCAGGTCTGCAAAGTTTTGATTGGCTTTCAAATCTGGATAGGCTTCGGACAAAGCAAAAATGCTTTTCAAGCTTTGGCTCAAAGCGTTTTCCGATTCGGATTTTGCAGCCATGCCCGTGGCATTCATTGCGGAGTTGCGGGCGGCGATGACTTTTTCGAGTGTTCCGGATTCATGTGCAGCATAGCCTTTGACGGTTTCCACCAAGTTGGGGATCAAGTCATAGCGGCGTTTGAGCTGGACGTCGATATCGGACCAAGCTTCGTCGGTGCGGTTTTTGAGAGTGATAAGACCGTTATAGGTCATGATGGCCCAGAGAGCGACCACGCCAAGGATGATTAGAGG
>JAYVTL010000180.1:0-4045 GCA_043788845.1 Candidatus Uhrbacteria bacterium | reverse complement strand
TTGACTGGGATGTTGACTGTAAAGAGCGCTGTAGAAAGAATAAACCCCACCAATGGGCGGGGCCTTTTGACAACGATTCGAAGTGAATCTGTGTGCAGGCCCTACCTACGTGTGAGGACAATAACAAAGCAGGTGACAATCTTCTTGTCAGCGACGCGGAGGCTGTAACCTGGCTGTGTCATATAAACAGAATACGGAAGAGAGAAAAAGGTGTCAAGAAAAAAACAGCCTCCGTTGAAGGAGGCTGTTTTTATTTTTGCTTATTTGAAGCGGGCTTCGTCGTACATCACTGGGTCGATGGCGGCGTTGACGGGTAAGATTTCGTTGGCCGCGAACCAGATTGGCATTTCGTATTTCGCTTCGTCGACGGTGCCGGAAGCGTGGATCAAGTTGCGCAATGGGCGGTTTTGCTTGTTCGACATGGCATAGGTATCGAGCGACAAGTCGCCGCGAATAGTGCCTGGGGCCGAGGAAGCGGGTTCAGTGGCACCAACCAGCTTGCGGGTGAGCGAAACGGACTGTTCACCTTGCAATACCATGGCCACCACGGGGCTCGAAGCAAGAAAGTTCACCAAACCGTCCTTAATGGAGCCACCATATGACTTATAGTCTGGATAGGGGAAATTTTCGCCATTGGCTTCATATTTTGCCTTTGCTTTGGCATACACCGTCTGCATCCATTCTTCGGTCAAGGCGTAGTGACGATCGGCTTGGTCGCGGGTGGGGGTGACGAGCTTTAAAGCAACAAGCTTTAAGCCAACACACTCGAGGCGAGCAATAATGGTACCAATAAGGCTGCGTTGGACACCGTCTGGCTTGATGAGGACGAGGGTTTGTTCATTCATATGCTTCAGAATTTAGCCGAAGTATAGCAATATCTTTAAAAAAATCAAGTTTCTAGGAAATATGGGCTTTGGCCTTGCCAAATACAGCAATTGCTGCTAATATATTGACTATTACTCATTCTGAACCTCGTGATTCCGCGCCTACCACCATATGTCACTTCCAGGACATCGCCGAACTAGCTCTGATAAGCGCCGCCGCGCCGCGCATTTTGCGCTAAAAAAAGCCACTCTTACCGTTGATAAGAAGACTGGCGCTACCCATTTGCCACATCGTGCCGCTCCTGGCGCGACTGAATATAATGGCATCAAGATTCACGTCAAAGGTGCAGAACGCAAGCTCGAAAAGCTGCTCAAAAAGTCGGCTGATAAGTCAGCCGGGGTCAAAAAGGCTCCAAAGGCCAAAACTCACGTTGAAGACCACGCTGGCCACAACCACTAATATCTAGGCCCTGCCTAGCCATCGCACCTTGTCCGTATGTCCAATCGACACCTCGCTCGCGCCGTCGCGCTGCAAACGCTCTATGAGTGGGACTTCCATCATGGAGAGCCTAATGCTGTCGAAATTTTGGGGCGTGACTTAGAAGAATTTGCGCCAGAATTAGACGAGAAGGATTTTGCTATGCACTTGGTGCAAGGCGTACTTGAGCGAAAAGAAGAATTGGATGCGACTATTACCAAGTTTGCGCCAGATTGGCCATTGCCTAAAATCACGACGGTTGACCGCAATGTGTTGCGGATTGGGACGTTTGAGCTGATGTTGGATGATACGATCCCCTCTCGCGTGGCGATTAATGAGGCCATTGAATTAGCAAAAACTTTTGGCGGTGAAAGTTCGGGTAAATTTGTGAATGGTGTGCTGGGTGCCGTGTTTCGCGACCAGATGAGCAAGGGTATTGAAAAGACAGCGGACAAAGCTAAGGAAGAAAAGAAAACAGACGAAGCTAAAACTGACGAGCCAGCTGAAGAAAAAACCGATGGGACCGTATGAGCGATTACCAAATCGAAAATCTCGAAGTTCTCGAAGAACGCTTGGGGCATACATTCAAAGACAAGAGCTTGATTATTCAAGCTGTGACGCATCGTTCCTATTTGAATGAGCATTCGGATTTTGGCTACGCACACAATGAGCGCTTGGAATTTTTGGGTGATGCGGTGCTCGAGTTAATTGTGACGGAGTTTCTCTATCGCAATTACGCCAATCCAGAGGGCGAGCTGACCAATTGGCGTGCCGCCTTGGTGAATGCGAAGACGTTAGCTGGAATTGCCACGCAGTTGGCGTTTGAGGATTTCTTATTGCTGTCCAAAGGTGAAGCGCGCGACAAAAATTCAAAGGCGCGGATGTATATTCTCGCCAATGCGATTGAGGCGATTATTGGGGCGATCTATTTAGATGGTGGCGTGCCAGCTTCGGCGAAGTTCATTAATATGCACATTTTGTCGCATCTCGCCTTCATTTTGAAGAACGAGTTGTATGTCGATCCAAAGAGTAAATTCCAAGAAACGGCGCAGGAAATGTTGGGTGTGACGCCGACGTATAAAGTGCTGGAAGAACGCGGTCCAGATCACAACAAAGAATTCACCGTGGCGGTTTTTCTCGAGAAGGACATGGTGGCGGTGGGACGAGGAACTTCGAAGCAAGAGGCGCAGGTGGCCGCAGCACAGGCAGGATTGGAAGCAAAAGGTTGGGATGCCGGGAAGCCAGAAAAAACTCAAGCGGAAAAATAAAATTTCCATATTTTAGAACGAATCTATTCGTTCACGCATGCACCCCTAGCTCAGTTGGATAGAGCACCTGGCTTCGAACCAGGGGGTCGGGAGTTCGAATCTCTCGGGGTGCACCACGTAAAAACACCCCGATGAACATCGGGGTGTTTTTACGTGGTGCCGCGTGCGACGAGTCTGCGAGGAGTTTTACGCGGCCGGCATGTAGAGTCGCCGGTGTTCACGTGGCGCGGCCGGGGGAAGTGGGCTATGCTTTCTCCATATGAAATCTCGACTTCTTCGATTCTC
The DNA here is from genome assembly GCA_043788845.1 of Candidatus Uhrbacteria bacterium. Lineage (GTDB taxonomy): Bacteria > Patescibacteriota > Patescibacteriia > 2-12-FULL-60-25 > 2-12-FULL-60-25 > JADZEJ01. The sequence continues at coordinate 1,190 of JAYVTL010000180.1, read as the reverse complement.
CTTGGTGATGGCTACCAGCTTGGCTGGGTTGGGTGCTGCTGACCATATCTTGGCGGCGTCGGTACCGACACGCGCTTTGGCTTTGCCTCGGTTTTTGTCTTGCTCTTCACTGAAGAAGCGGATTGTTTCTGCACAGCCTTCGAGCCTGTTGTATCGAGGGGTGGAGGATGTGAAAATGGCGCCAATGCCGGTGGCGGCACCGCTCGCGAACCAGACCACGGCTGGGTCGGCGGAGTCGAGCGTGAGTGCGCCGGCGACACCGACAGACTTTTCGCAAACCAATGTGCAGGTGCAAGGCGTGGATGAAGCTGACATCGTGAAACAAAATGGGAAGTTGGCGTTTCACCTGACGAAGAATCGCGTCATCATCTCGAGAATTGCACCGGCGACGGAGGCGGCGATTCTTTCAACGACAAATTTGGAAGACGGGATTCAGGCGCAAGATTTGTATTTGGATGGCGATCGTTTGGTGGTGATTGGCTCGAAATGGAATCAAGGAATATATTATCCGCTGAATGCGTCGCGGATGATGATGCCGATTTGGCGCGGCAATGGACAAACCGTGGTGCAAATTTGGGATGTGAGCAAACCAGAAAAACCGAGCACGGTGCGTACCTTGTCGTTTGATGGTTCGCAAATTTCTTCGCGCATGACGGGTGGACAAGTATATTTAGCGCTGCGAGCGAATTCGAATTGGGATGATAGCGAGGACGTGACGGCGGAGAACTTAGTTCCAACGGTGACCGACAGCAAAAAGGGTACGACGGGCACTCCCCTGGTTCGTTGCTCGCAGGTGAATTATTTTTCGTATCAACCGGCACAAGAATTTTTAGCAATCGTTGCTATTCCGACGAGTGGAATGGGAGAACTGCAAAAGAAAGTCATTCTTGGTGCGGGCGAAACAGTCTATGCCACCAAGGATGCGCTGTATGTGGCGGCGCAAGACTGGACACGGCAATGGGTGGTTGATAGCGCCAAGGGTGAGACCGATACGGAGCGGACCAATATCTACCGGTTTAACCTGACGAGCGGACAGATTCGTTTTACGGCGAAGGGAAGGATCGCCGGGCATGTGCTCAATCAATATGCGATGGATGAAATGGATGGGAATTTGCGGGTAGCGGCGACCAAGGGGTATGCGTGGAATCCTGACAAAACTTCGACCAGCAATGTGTATGTGCTGTCGCCGT
>JAYVTL010000179.1:0-10596 GCA_043788845.1 Candidatus Uhrbacteria bacterium | reverse complement strand
CCGCGTCCCCTGCTACGACTCGGTGCCATGGCTGTGACCTTACTCGAGACGCTTGCGGCGAGAACTTTTTCTTCAAGACCGACGGTATTTAATTCTTGGGTAAGAGAGGTGCCAAAACGAGCTGTGCCGATTGCCGATTCTCCTGGCGTACGGGCGAACGGCGTTCGCCCGGCCAGACCGACACACGATACCGAGACCAAAGCGACGATTCATTTTGTTCTCGATCGCTGGCAGGATGCCGATGGCTTGTTGGCACATGCCAAAGCCGCGCAAGGTCGCGTATTGATCGTGACACCATGGAAACATCGGGCGGATGCGCTCGGCGCCGAGCTGGATGCTGTGGTATTACATGGCGATATTGCGGATGGTGCTGCTTGGCAAACTTTGCAAGATTTTTCTTCGTGCACCAACGGTCGTTTAGTGACGACGCGTCTTGGTGCGTGGTTGGCTTGTGTGGCTGATGTTGTATTGCTGGATGAACCAGAGAATGATGATTTTAAGCAAGATGAATTAGCGCCACGCTTTGATGGACGATGGATAGCAGCCGCGTGCCAACAACTCCGACCCGAGCTTGAGCTCCATGCCTTTTCGCTGACGCCACGCCTGCAAAAACAGACGAACGGAGATATCCTGACGATTGCAGATTGTGTGCAGCGTGATCCCTGGCAACCAAAAAGTTTTTCGGATATTCCTTCATTGTCGTCGCGGACCGTGGTTGATATTCAAAATGCCGTGGAGAGCGAGCGCGCAATTTTTGTCATTCATAATGTTGAAGGTGACTTGTCGAAGATTGCTTGCCGTGACTGTGGCTGGTGTGCGGCCTGCAGCTTTTGCGGATTTTCCCTGGCTCAAAGCGGCGGTCGTGGCATTTGTCGCAAATGCGGGCGCGCCGCGGATTTGCCGGAAATGTGCGCGTCATGTGGCGGATCGGATTTGGGGAAAGGTCGCGTGGGACGAGATCGTTTGGAAAAAAAGTTGCGTGAGACTTTTCCAACAGCGCAACTCAAGGTGCTCACGGCGCTTGAGTTTGATGCGCAAGATATTCCGCGTGAGAGTTTAATTGTGGCCACCGATATTGGTGCGCTGGGTGGCGGGACCGAGGATATTCGACGCAAAGAAAGACTCGCCATCGCTTTTCGACGGGTGGCGGCGCTGGCGGCTCGGACGAATGGGAGCTTGCTGGTTCAGGGTCAGCCGGATTTATTGGATGAGTGTAGTAGCTGGCTGACGCGCGATGGCTTGATCGCGCTCTGGCAAAAAGAATTGGAGGATCGACGCTTGTTCAAATATCCGCCGGCTTCCCTGCTCGCCAAGCTATTGGTAACGGGTGAGGAGCAAAAAGCCTCATTGTTAATGCGGGACTTGGAGAAACATTTACCCAGTGAGTGGCAAGTACGTGGGCCCTTCCCCGTTGCCTATCGCGCCAAGACTAGAGCGGCGCGGTCAGTGGTGCATGTCATACCGACCGAGGGCGCAAGCGAAAAACAGCTACAAATAGCGCTCGCACCGTTTGCTGCTCGAGCTATCATTGACCTTGACCCAATCGCCTTTTTCTGCTAATCTTACTCACATTCTTATGCCAAAGGCGCTCAAACTTGTCACCTTACCAGCCGCTTCGCTCCGCGAACGGTCAGTTGAGGTTGATCCCAAAGCGATTGGGACGCCCGAATTTCAAACTTTTTTGGATGATTTGATTGAGACCATGTTTGTGGAAGACGGTGTAGGGATTGCTGCGCCACAAGTGGGACGCAATGAACGGATTTTTATCGTCAATGAAAAAGCCGGACCAAAAGCCTATATCAATCCAGAGGTCACACCCATCGGCGAATTAACCGAGGCGAGTGAAGAAGGTTGTTTGAGCGTGCCGGGTTTGTGGGGTTGGGTGAAACGCGCAAAGAAAGCGCAGGTCACGGCGCTTGACCGTCATGCGCGCCGCGTTGAATTTGATGCAAAAGGTTTTATGGCCATTGTATTTCAACACGAATATGATCATGTGAACGGCGTCTTGTTTGTTGATCGTGCCTATGCGACCGAAAAAAAATCTAAAGCGAAAACGGCACTGCGATGAAGAACAAAATTATTTTTTTTGGTACGTCTGAATTTGCGATTCCGAGCTTGCGTGCGCTGATGGCGGACGCGCGTTTTGAGGTGGTGGGAGTGGTGACGCAGCCGGACCGGCCGGTGGGACGGCATGCCATCATGACCGCGCCGCCGCTCAAACAATTTTATGCAGATGTCAAACAACCAGAGAAATTATTTGCAGAAGATTTTACGGATTGGCTAAACGAAGTTGGGCCGAGCTGTGCTGCCTTTGTGGTGGTGTCGTATGGCAAGATTTTACCCAAGTGGTTGATTGATTTGCCACAGCGAGGCGTGATCAATGTTCATGGCTCCCTGCTCCCCCGCTGGCGTGGCGCGGCACCGATCCAAGCCGCCATTGCTGCGGGCGATGCCATGAGTGGGGTGACGGTGATGCTGATTGATGAATTGCTGGACCATGGGCCGATTATCGGAGAGGTGGTGGAGGAGATTTTACCGACGGATACTGGCTCGAGCTTGCATGACCGTCTGGCCGAGTTGGGAGGAAAGGTTTTGCCAGAGCTGCTCGCCAGTTATTTAACTGGAAAGATTACACAAACTGAACAAGACCACCAACTCGCTACCAAATGCAAAACACTTTCTCGAGAAGATGGGAAGTTGGATTTTTCCAAGACGGCGACTGAACTTGAACGAGTGATTCGCGCCTATACACCGTGGCCAGGAACGTGGATGGAAATGGACGGGAAGCGTTTGAAGATTCTTACGGCGCGGATTGGGAAAATAGACACAGCAAAAACCAGCGGTAGCCTGTCCATGGCCGATGGCATTTTACTCTTGGCCTGTGCCGACGGCACGACGCTTGAACTGACACGCGTGCAACCAGCAGGAAAAAAACCAATGAGCGGGGCGGAGTATGGGCGTGGCTATGGTTTGGTTGGTACCGAGTGAACGGTGACCGTCCATGGCTGGGTACCGTCTTTGAGAGCTTTTAGTTTGCGTTGCAAGGCCGCAATCATGTCGGTGCGCTCTGGCGCGAGTGTTTGATAGGCTTGGAGAGCATTGTTTATTTCCTTGCCATCGGTCATGTCTTCAATATTGAAGAAGATTTTCTTCGCATGAAACACATCGGCGCGGTAATTGTTACTATATTCTGACAAAGAGCTTGGGTTTAAATAAATACTAGCTTTTCCGGTATTGAGTTGGGCAATATGCGACCTCGAAAAATTGTGTCCAATCAGATCAATCCGTTTTTGTGCGAGGTCGGCTATCAGTTTTGCTCGCTCATCATCCATCGAATAGAGGTTTAATTCAATCCGTTCAAGTCCGCGAAAAGCTTCGAGCAGAGCGCGTAGCTCGTGCGCAGGCATAGGTGGGATGTTTTTTTCATCTGCGCCAACATAGTCCGCCAAGGCAATTTCTTTGATGCGGAGCTTGCTGGGATCTTTTTCAAGTTTCAGGGCTTCAAAGAAATTTTGTGGGAGACGTCCGTTGATGGTCCAAAATACGACTTTCTTGTGTTCGCTATTGATGACTTCAACCATGGCTTCTTTCGACCAGCCTTTCATTGAACCGGATATTAATTCGCCGGCACGAGATTGGAACGTTGCAGGCAAGGTCAAAGCTTGAATTGCTTCTACGCTGGGATTTTTCCAAGTGGAAATATCAATAGGTGGCGGATACGCTTCTGAATCATCACCCATGATGGTAATGGCTTCAATCTCGTCGTCGATGATCTTTTGTGCAGCAATAACCCCTTCCATTGGTGGTTCATGTAAGATTTCCACTTGAAGCACGTCGGGCGTCGGCACAAAGGGCTTTTCTTCTGGGATCAGTTCTTCGCGCTGTAATTGCTGGATACGAAAATCTGAAATCGTGAGTTTGCCGGTAACCTCGACGCCATCACCCACGGGCTGGTCATTCACCAAGATGATCTCGGGTGAATCAGCAACTTCGGATGGAGCACCATTTGCGTTCACGCGAAAAACCACGGGCGAGACCATGGCAGCTTTGAGCATGGCTAGAGAAACATGAGCTGTCCCCGGCTCATTGATCGACGTATTGCGTAAACCAGGCTCAAGATCGTAGACCACTTCTTTGCCACCCGGGCTGCGAATGGTGATGGTGGCAATTTCGTGATTCTTCATTTTTTTCAAACCGAGCTCGTAGTTGATTTGTTGATCCGCTGGCAATTTTGCAATTTCCTTTTCGAGAATAATCAGCATGCCTTTGCCAAAGGAAACGCAGCTGTGAACGCCGGTATTAAAATATTTTGAGACTGAGGCTTGGGCGTCGTGATGTGGTCCGAGCGCATACATTGAAGCGACCTGGCTGCGTAAGGTGGCTTCAGTCAGCTGATGGCCGGCTTTCTCCCATTCGGCTTCGGCGATTTCAGTGGCACGGAGTTTGGCCCGCTCGACGTCTTCGGCAGGAACTCCGTTTTTTATTTCCAGATTAAAATAGAGCTCATCAAAACGAATGTTTTCACCGCGTTCAAGTTTTTCGCGTACGTCTTGCTTGTAGGCAGCAATGTCAGCTGGATTGGTGCGCCGTAAACGTTGATCGACAGCTGAACGCACCTGCTCGGTTTCTTCGTCCGACTGGGTGTGGACGACCATGTTTGGTCTTTCCCATGGGGATTTGGGATTTTTTAGTTCGTTCGCGATGGCATCTTTTAGATTGGTGACGTTGCGTACGGTATCTGACAGCGGCAAATGCAAAGCACCGGCGGCGATGAAGGCGCCAAACAACACTTTATTTCTTTCACCAAACTTGCGTAGCCGATCGGCAAAACTGATAGTGGCAATCTGTCGCGCGGTGTTTTCTTCGACGGCTAACTGTTTCATTTTTTCGCGTGAATCTTCGAGCAAAGAATCAGCTTCGACTCGTGGCACGCGGACGGATTTATGCAGGCTGTCGAGCTTGGCTTCGAGGTTGGCGCCGCTGATTTCGCGCTCGGTGATATCGTTGACACGTTCGGCAAGCCGTTCAAGCAGATTTTTCTCGCCGATTTCATTGGCCGGGGGTTGATACGAAGGTACTTCACGCATCATAGCTGGGTCAGTTTATCTGCCACGCGTTGTTGCATGTGTGAGATTTCACATTCTTCGAGTAGGCGGCGGGCATCGGTCAAAATCGCTTGGCGTTCGCGGTTCAAGCGTTCGACGGTGGCGGTATAGTCTTCTAAGATTGTATCGAGCTCGCGGGTAAGAACGTCGTCCATGGGGCGAGTATAGCGCGTTTACGTTTTCGTTTGAAGATCACGTTGAGCGTAAAAGATAAGGAGACTTTCACCAAATAGCAGCACGGTAAAACCAAGTGGATGGTTCAAATAGGGTGTAAAAACGTGGATGACGGCCAAGGTTAGCAAGACCGAGATACTGGCAGCACGTTGCCAGAGGGGCATTGGGGACTTCCACAGACGCCAACCGAGCCAGAGGAGAATACCGAGGATAAGTGGGATGCCGATCAGGCCAAATTTGACCCAGTGCTCGAGCCAACCCCATTCATAGGCATAGGTGGTGTATGTTCCGCCGCTTTGTCTGACGATGCGTGGATCCTTGGTTTCGTAGGTGACCGTGGTGCCAAAACCCGAACCGATGAGCGGGTGCTCGGCGATTTTTTGCTCGAGAACATGGAGCAAATTCCAACGACTTACGACGGCGGCTTCGGACGAATCGGTACGCGAGCCAAAGACGTCGGCGAGGGAGGCGAGGTCGACGCGCGGCAGCGGGAACATCACCACGGCGATCGCCAATACAAAACCCGCGAACCAAGTGCCGCCAACTTTGAGTGCGGAGCGGAAGCTAAATTTTTTATGCGAGAAGGCGAGCAGCTTAACCAAGCCAACGCCGACGATGACACCGACCCACATGCTGCGCGAAAGGTTGATGACGAGGGCAGAGATGGAGAGGGCCAGTAGCCAGCGCAGCTGTTTGGTGCGGGCGACGTCGGCATCGCTTGTCGCAGCTGGTTCAACTTGAAATAACAAAGCGCAGCTCGTCGCCACGACTGCCAGCGTCGAGTAAATATGCGATTGAAAAAACACACGGAAGAAATTACCGGCGACCAGAGTGATCTCCCCTACTCCCGTACGGCGAATCCAGGGGTAGACATATGGATCAAAAGAAAAGCCATGCGAAAAAACATATTCGACGGCGAGGGTTTTGATGGCGAGCCACGAGATGGCGACGGCCAGTAAGCTTGGAATGTGTTTGCGCAGGGCGTGAGGATCGCGCACGAAAATGTCGAGCGCTGGCAATAAGAGCGCGAGTTCGAGCCAAGCATTGCCGTCTTTCACCACATTGGCGCCATTGCCAATTGACCAGCCACGCACAAAAGCATAACCGATGACGAGATACAGCACAGCGTACGGCCAATATGTTTTGACGCGAGACAATGTTGAGTGGAGCGTGCGCTGCTGAATAGCCTGGCCGAACCAACCCAGACCAAAGGCCGCAGTGATCAAAATACGCAGCGAGATGGTATGCGGAAACACTCCAGCCTGCAGCAACGCGCCTTTGGAACCGATGAGGAGCTCGAGCAGCAAGCCACACAGCGCGAGCGCTGGACGCTTCCAAGCTACGAACAAAACCAGCAGCGCCGTGAGAATTGCAAAAAGGGTGTCGAGCGTGGATTGGTAAATAGAAACCAGCGAGAGCAGTTCGAGAGTCAGCACCAGCAAGGTCCACTTCCCTGCTTCGGTTTTGAGGAAACTGATGAGCCAGGACAAGGCGAGCGCGATTGGGTGAAGTATTTGTAGCAACAGTACGCGCCAGCCGGGTTGCCACTTTTTAAAAAACTTGAGCACGCTCTCGTCAAAATACTTTTGTTTTTTGGGCGAAAAGACTTGGCCAAAACTTTGGCCACCGTGGTGGATGACCGAGATCTTTGGGAGATAGCGTGTGGCCCAACCGTTTTCTTTGGCAGTTTTGCAAAAATCAACTTCTTCAAACCAAATAAAATAGCGTTCATCGAAACCGAGTTTTTGTTCAAGCAATTCTCGCCGAACGAGGAAACAGGCACCCATGACTTGATCGACGTCTTGTTCGAGGTCTTGGTCGAGGTCGGTGGCGAAATAGTTTTTAAAGGTTGGCAAGCGACTGAAGAGATGATGCAATTTGAGCAAGATACCGGCTTGATTCCAGACGGTGGGGAAACGGCGTACACTGGCTTGAATGTCGCCGTTGGGATACATAAGCTTGGGACCAAAAATACCGGCGGTAGGATTGGCATCACCGGCTTTGACCAGTTTTGAGATCGCCATCGCTGGACATTCGGTGTCCGGGTTCAAAAACAAAACGTAGCGCGCATCGGCACCAGCGGCGCCAAGGTTGCAGGCTTTGGCGAAACCAAGATTGGCTTTGGCTTCGATCAGGGAATAGCGCGCATCCGCAGCGGCGATGCGTTGCACCACTTTCACGCTCTGATCATGCGAGTCATTGTCGACGACCACGCATTCCCAACTCAAACCCGCACAGGCTGCTGGCAACGAGTCGAGCATGCGTTGCATGAGCTTGTCGACATTCCAGGCGACGGTCACGATGCGAACATCTTTCATAGCGCGTGTTTTTTCTTGATAATTTCTTTGGCGATAAGATAGCGCCGCACGGGTTGGGGCATCCAACCCAGTTTTTTCCAGGGAATTTTATACATGAAACTTGGCAACCACGAACTAATGCCTTGACCTTGCTGGCGTGGCTCGATGCGGTAGAGCGCTTCTTCTACCCAGACACCGCGTTTATTTTGTTCGGTCATGGTCAACCACAAATCCCAATCTTGAAATTTTTTGAGCGTTTCATCGAAGCCAGGGAAATCTGCTCGGCGGATGAGCGATGATGTGTGGATGTAGTTTTCGATTTTCAAAGCATCTGGATCGAAAGGACCGCTGCGAAAGAAATGCGAGCCCCAATAAAAATTGGCGTAGGCAAAACTCGCTGCAGGGTCGGCAGCCAGGGCCGACAGATATTTTTCGAGGGCGGTCGGGATGAGTTCAGCGTCGGCGTCGAGGAACAACAAAAATTCTGATGAAGTCTGGCGGGCGCCTTGGTTGCGGGCGGCAGGTGCTCCCCGATTTTCGCGAAAGCGGAGGAAATGGATGGGCAGACGGGACTCGAAGTCGCGAGAAATGGTTTCGGCGGCTTGGTCGGCAGAGGCGTCGTCGATGACCACCACCATCTTGGGTAGGATGGTTTGCGAATACACCGCCTCAAGCGTGCGTCGCAAAACGTCGGAGTGGTTAAAACACGGGATGATTACCGCGATATCAGCAGTTAGTTTGGGCATGGGAAGGCTTAGTCCAGGATGGCCTTCAGCTTATCCCAACGCGCCTTCCATGTGAAATCCCGCAAGGCTCGTTGTCGGCCGGCTGAACCCATCTTTTGACGGAGGGCTGGATCGGTTAACAGCAGTTTGAGCACGGTGCGCAGTTCGTCGATGGCTTGCGGATTGATTAAAAAACCGGTGGTGCCGTCGTCGATGGCTTCGATGGCTCCCCCGCTACGTCCGGCAACCACGGGCAAACCGGCCAAGGCGGCTTCGAGGTAGACGATACCAAAACCTTCCATGTCATTAGCGTCTTCGCGCGTGGGCAAGACAAAAATATCAGCGGCTGAATACCACAACCATTTGGTGCGCTCGTCGCAGGCACCGACGAAGTTGACGCTGGCGCCATGGGTGCGCGCGAGTTCTTTGACGCGGGCGGCATCTTCACCATCACCGATGACGACGTAGCGAATATGCGCATCAGCTTGTTGCAAAGCCGAGATAGCTTCGATGGCGGTGTCTATCCCCTTGCGTGGCACCAAGCGTGCAACACTTAAAATAACTTTTTCATCGAGACCAACGTTTAAGATTTTGCGTGCGTCGATGCCGGGGGTGAGGTCCGCCGCGCCGATGCCGGGAGTGATGACCAGGGGCTGCGCCTTGGGTACAAGTTGTTGTAATAATTTGGCGGTAGCCTCGCTATTGGTGACTACTTTTTTGGCGCGTGCACAAATTTGGCGCAATAGAAAAAGTTTGAAGCGAGAATGCGCAGCGAGTTTGAGGTCGAGCCCATGAAAGATGACGACATAGGCCGGACCACCTTGCAGCCGCGCCAACATGGCTGCGGTGCCAAACGGCAATACGTGACTAATGAGCAAGGTTTCTTCGGGCGGGACAAAGAGACAGAGTCGAATAAGCGGCCACCAATGCGGCCAGCCTTTTTGAAAAAAACTGGTGGTGTCAGAAACGACATGAATATTGTCATCGGAGACTAAAACGAGGGATGACAGATAGCGCGCAACACCGCCCAATTTGGGTGGGTAGTCTGGTGTGATCAAAACAAAATGTTTATTGTCCATGTATTTTTTCAGGAATTGAATTGCGGCGCCATGACAGCACACGTTTGACATCGCTGGTGGTGACGAGCTGAAACACGAAGGCGCATAAGATTGAAATCACACCACCAAAAATGACGGTCGCTGCAAATGGTACCGCCTGGCCAAGTCGCGCCCAAGCAAACCATGAAATCGCGGCGGCCAGACTGGTGCGAGCCAGCAAGCTGGCCTGTACACCATAGCCGCCAGCATCTTGCGCCGTGAAGACCGCACCGATGGCGTATAAACCCCAAAAACTAAAGACGCCAGCCCAGGCGGCACCGACGGGTCCCATCTGTGGGACGAGCACGGCATTCAAGATGGCATTGATAAACATGGTCGCCACCATGGCCGTGGTTTTAATATGCGCACGATGTGAAGCATTCAACAAAGAACCGACTGGGAAATCAAGAAAGATGGGGATCAGTACCCAGGGCAAAATTTGCAAGATCGGAATGGTGGCGACAAAGGGCGCGCCGTAGACGCGGCGCACCAAGGTGTCGGCTAAACCCGAGAGGGCGGCGGCTAAAGGAAAACTAATCGCCGCCATCAAACGCAAAGAACCGATAAACACTTCTTTGACTTGCGCATGTTCTTTGCGTGACCAGGCCGAAGCCAAAGCGGGATACAGGGCGGCGGTAAAAGTCAGTGGTAAAAATTGCAAAGCATAGGTCAGCTTATAGGCCACCGAATAAAAACCAACGGCCTTTTCGCCGTGATAGGCTTGAATCAGAAAGCTGTCGATATAGGAATAGACTTTGACGGCGATGCCGGCGATGGCGAAAGGAGCAGCTTCTCGCAAAACCTGTTGAATTTCGCCCCAGGTTGGATTTGCGGAGTGGACATTGAGTCGGCGCGTTTGGATGAGCACCCACAAGACATTCCACAAACTCCCAACCAATAAGGCTGAAGCCAACCCAATGGCTCCAAGACCGGCCCAAGCCACGGTCGCGGCGCAGATCGAGGTCAGGACTTGACCGATGAGCATGCCAATAGCTTCGGGTTTAAGATGTTGTTTGCCGCGCAAGGTGCCGTAGAGCAATAGATGGATGGTGTCGGCGGTCATGACCAGGCAAGCGATGGCGATGGTCGACATGGTCGTGGCATCAAGATTTCGCCAGACGCCATAACCAAGCGCACATAAAATGGCGATTGGCGCGAGCACGAGTTTGAGACGAAGCGCGGCGCCAAGCAGGTTCGA
>JAYVTL010000178.1:0-2687 GCA_043788845.1 Candidatus Uhrbacteria bacterium | reverse complement strand
TGCAACCGTCACGATTTGCTGCAACACGCTCTCTTCCATCTCCATCTTGTCTTTGCCATACCCACGCTCACTATCCGCCAAAGCCTGACGGATCACCTGCGTAATATGTTCAGGCTCAAGTTTCTTCAAGACAAAAACCTTACAGCGCGAAAGCAAGGCGCCATTCACTTCAAAACTCGGATTCTCGGTAGTCGCGCCAATCAAAATAATTGTCCCACGCTCCACATGCGGCAAAAAAGCATCCTGCTGCGCCTTATTGAAACGATGAATTTCATCCACAAATAACACCGTCCGCGTACCATGAAAATCAAATTGAACTTCTGCCTGCTTAATCACCTGTCTTACCTCGGTTAATCCGGATGTCACGGCTGAAAGTTCAATCAATGCGAGTTTCCCAAAATCCGCAATCATCTTTGCCAAAGTCGTTTTGCCAGAACCCGGCGGCCCCCAAAAAATCATGCTCGGCAATTCCCCCGTCTTCGCCATATTCCGAAAAGCCGAACCTGGCGTCAGCAAATCCTCTTGCCCCACCATCTCATCAAAATCCCGCGGCCGCATTCTATCAGCCAAAGGCGCATGCACTTTGCGCTTTTCTTTATTCGCCGCATCAAAAAGTGTTGCCATAGAACAAATCTAGAACACGGCAACGAAAAAAGCAATTATCTTCCAAATCTCCGCTGTCGAATCGCAAAAGCTTCAAGCGCTGTATCCAACTCCCCTTCATCAAAATCTGGCCAATGTTTTTCGCACCAATAAAATTCGCTATACGCACTCTCCCAGGTCAAAAAGCCAGACACGCGTTCTTCCCCCGAAGTTCGCACCACTAAATCTGGAGCCGGCATCTCTGGCCAATACATACGCTTGGTCAACTCTTCCTCGGTCATGTCATCTGCCAAAATTCCATCACGCAACACTTTTTTACACGCATCAACAATCTCGGCACGTCCGCCATAATTGATACACAAGCAAAACGTCGCTGCGGTATTATTCGCCGTCTCTGCCTCCGCCTTCTCAATCGCGCGAATCACCGATGGGCGTAATTGATCACGACGACCAAGGATCTTCAAACAAATATTGCGATCTTTATAATGCGGCAAATCTTTATCCACCCCAAACTCAATCAAATCCATCAAATATCCCACTTCATCTTCGGCTCGTTTCCAATTTTCGGTTGAAAAGGCAAACGCCGTCAGCACCTTCACCCCACGTGCCAAGCAAAAATCACCCACTTGTTTCAAGCGTTCATAACCAGCTTTATGCCCTTCAAGACTTCGCAAACCGCGCTCTTTTGCCCAGCGGCGATTTCCGTCCATGATAATGGCGAGATGACGAACCTGGCTTTCCATACGTGAACCACATCGTATCGTCGGACAGCTTCTTGGTCAACTCGCCTACCCAAAGCGGCGTTTCTTGCCACCCCAATCAACGGCTGTTACACTTTGCCCACCGCAAAAAACCAAATCATATCGGGCTATAGCGCAGTTGGTAGCGCGCATCGTTCGGGACGATGAGGCCGTGAGTTCGAGTCTCACTAGCCCGACCACAAACATATCCACCTTGGTGGGTATTTTTGTTTCACTAACAAGGATGACAAAATAGATCAAATTCGCTAAGCTGGGTCTCATGAAGCTCTCTCGCCTCCCCCTGGTTTTGCTGGCCGTCACCAGCCTATTTAGCCTTGCACCCACCACCTTTGCGCAAGAAATAAACCCCAATAGCGAAGGACTAACTGTTGAGCCCATCGCCGCACGGACCAATTCCGTTGAAGGCAGCTATGAACGCGCCATCGTCCTCGAAGTAAAACAGACCACCCAAACCACCACCCACGGCGCCGAGCAATTGCGCACCTTTGTGATTCAATACCTGAACGGATCACTCGCCGGAAAAAAGACCGAAATCTCAAATGAGGTTTCAAGCAATCCCTATAACCTCGACCCTCGCCCAGGCGACAAATTGTTAATCTTCCTCCAACCAAATCCCAATGGTGGCGAACCCTTAGCTTATATCGAAAGCTTTGATCGTCGAATTGCAATCTACGCCTTACTCGCCCTCTTCGTTTTAACCTTGCTCATGCTGGCTGGTTGGCAAGGCCTCAAGGTTGCAGCCAGTATTTTTATTTCGATCATGCTCATCGGCTTAGTGCTGATTCCAAGTTTCTTAAAAGGGTTAAATCCAATTCCAATCGCCTTTGGACTCTGCGCCGTTTTAACCGGAGTTTCGAGCGTCTTCTCCATGGGTTGGAATCGCAAAAGTGCTGTCACCGTTATCGGCACTCTTGGTGGAGTATTCGTTGCTTTTCTTATTTCCTACGCCTTTGCCAAGTGGGCGCACCTCACCGGACTCTCGACCGAAGAAGACCGTTTATTCTTCGACAAGAATCCCATGCTCAATGCGCAAGGCTTATTATTCGCGGGTATTATCATCGCTTCCATGGGTGTGGTTGAAGACGTCGCTGTTTCAATTGCCTCTGGCATCGATGAAGTACGCAATGCCAATTCGCGTCTTGGTTTCAAAGAATTATTTCGCTCGGGCATGGTCATCGGTCGCGATCACATGGCGGCTCTCGCCAACACTTTGGTCTTCGCCTATGTTGGCGCATCACTTTCAACCTTATTGCTCTATTCTCAATTCGGTGGCTCCTGGGCCAAGTTCTTAAACTTCGATTCAGTGGTCGATGAAGTTGTGCG
>JAYVTL010000177.1:0-5095 GCA_043788845.1 Candidatus Uhrbacteria bacterium | reverse complement strand
GAAAATCGGATTTTGGTCAAGGGTGGGCTGGCTTGGTCAGCTCCGAGGTGGTAGAAAGACTGTCCTATGAATTATCTCTACCAATTTACTGTTCCCGTATTCCAAAAATCATTAAAGTCTTTGGACGGTTTGCTCGAGAAGGCACAGGCGCATGTCGCCGAGAAAGGTTTGGATGAAGCCGCACTGCTCGAGACGCGGATGATTGAAGATATGTTTCCCCTCAAGAAACAGATCCAAGTTGCGTGTGACAATGCGAAGGGGGCGGCGGGGCGGTTGTCGGGTGGGGAGATTCCAAAACATGAGGATACCGAGATGACGATTGCAGAATTGCGCGCGCGGATTGCGAAGACGTTGGAATATTTGGCGGGGATTTCTGAAGAGTCGTTTGCGAATGCAGAAACTGTGCAGGCGACTTTGCCGTATTTCCCTGGCAAGTATATGACGGGTTTTGACTATGCGCGTGAATACGCGGTGCCGAATTTCTTTTTTCACGTGGTCACGGCGTATGATTTGTTGCGCAAGTCCGGCGTGAGTATCGGCAAAGCAGATTTTAGCGGTGAGTTGCCGTTGCGTGATTTGGCTTAGTGCTAGCTAGTTGGTTTGTTCGAGAATAAGACGCTTGGCAAAACCGCCGCGAGCGTCTTTTTTCGTTTGGCGGATGGACTCGAGGTGGGCGAGATCGATCCCTTGGACGGCGCAGATAGCGTGGATCACTTCGAGGACATCGGCGAGTTCTTCGGGGATATTTTTCTCTTCGAGAACTTCTTCGACTTCTTCACGTAATTTGAGTTTAAGCTTTTGCCAATATTCAATGTCGTCTGCGATATGGGTGATGGGAGTTTTGCCACTGGCGAGAATGATCTCGGGGATATGGTCGCGGATGAGTTTGTCGTAGTGCATAGTGGACAGGGTAGCATGCGGTGGGACGGTGGCGAGGCTTGACGTGGCTGGTGAAAAACGATATATAGAGGCAGCATTGGAGGATGCATCATGAATGACAAAAATGAAGTGGTGGTACCAGGGAATCAGCTGGCTAGGTCAATGCTGAATGAAAGCGAGAAGGAGCGGTATGCAGACATGCTGCGCGAACGTGAAGATGCGCGGTTTGCGCTGATGACAGCGCGCGAAGGCAAGGAAGAAACCTCCAAGTTGGAGGAGCAGATCGCGACGCTCGATGCGCAGATCCTGGAGCACAAAAAGAAATGAGGCGTGACTTGCGCTAAAAAATGTATCGCCTTCGAGGAGACTTCCCCGGAGGCGATTTTTTATTTGCTGCGGTTATTCTCGCGGAACATTTTCTTTCTTTTTGGCAGGGTCTTTTTTCCCATGGTTTCGTCGTGTAAGAGCGCGAACTTTTTTTTGGCACCAAAGGCGAAGCCGCCGGGTTGGCCGTCAGAGCGGATGACGCGGTGGCAGGGGACCGAGGGGTCGGTATTTTTGTTGAGGATATTGCCGACGGCGCGAAAGGCTAAAGGGCGATGGGCGGCAGCGGCAACTTGTTGGTAGGTTCTTGTTTCACCGTCTGGGATTTGGGCAACGATGCGGTAGATGGTTTGGGCGAAGGGGGTGAGTTTTTTAGTCGACGAAGATTTCTGCATAGGTGCCGCCTTTGGCGTCGTCGATGAAGACGAGATGAATGGTCGAGCCAAGTACGGTGGCACTTGGTGAGCGAGTGGTGCCGAGATACACGTTGAAGACTTTGCCAAAGCCATCGGAGACTTCGAGGTTGACGGCGCGTTCGCCGGCCCAAATGCATTGCACGCCTTTTTGACAACGTGAGTCGATAAAGTTTTTGGCGGTGATACGCAAGCCGGTCTTGGTACCCGAGGTGTTGATCATGATTTCGTCGCCTTCGAAGAGTTGAAGGTGCTCACCAAATTCTGCCAAGGTCGGTTGGTTTGGGGTTGTTGGAGTGGAAGTGGTAACGATGGGTTTGGTTGGTGGTGGAGTTGGAGTGGTGCCCGTGGTGGTGAAGATGGCGGGGAGTTGGATTGGTTTTTCGATGGTCGGTTTTTCGAGCAAGGACTTCATGCTTTTTTCGTTGGGAAAACGGATGAAGTAGAGAACAGCCGCGCCTAAAATGACGAGGACGGCCAGCATCAAGAGAGCCATTTGGGCGAAGGCGAAAGGCGGACGGGTGCCAAAGTCGGCTTGTTTTGGTTCTTCGGGAGGAGCGGGTGGCGGGGTGATTGGAGTTGGTGTTGGAACAGGTGCTGGAGTCGTTGGTGTTGGTTGAAGGTCGTCCATATTGGTTGAAGCATAACACAAACCCCGGCGTTCTGCCGGGGTCGGTTGAATGTGGATAGGGCGCAGAGACTGCGCCCTTACGTTGTTGTTAGTCAACGAGGGTCAAACCCATGTTCTTGGCGGTGCCTTCCACTTGGCGCATGGCCGCTTCGATGGTGTGGCAGTTCAAGTCGGGCATTTTCTTTTCGGCGATAGCGCGCACTTGGGCGCGGGTCACCTTTCCGACTTTTTCTTGCAGAGGTTTTGGAGAGCCTTTGGTGATACCGGCGGCTTTCTTCAACATTTCTGGCACAGGGGCGATCTTTAGGATGAACTCGTAGGTACGGTCATCGAAGACGGTGATGATACATGGGACGACTTCGCCGCGACGGTCGGAGGTTGCTTCGTTGAATTTCTTACAGAATTCAGCGATGTTCAAACCTTGTGGACCAAGGGCGGTACCGACCGGAGGGGCCGGGTTGGCTGCGCCTCCCATGATTTGCAGCTTGATGAGGGTTTTGACTTTTTTTGCCATAGTTCAAGTTGTGATTCGTTAGGATGTCAGGACTGACGAGAAGCGCATCATTCCTGGAACCTGACGGATCCGTTGTCGGGGTTCCTTATACCTTCTTAATCTGCGTAAAGTCAAGCTCCAGTGGGGTTTCGCGGCCAAACATGGAGACGAGGACTTTGACCTTGCCACGAGCGCCGTCGATTTCGTTGACCTTGCCTTCGAAGCCTTTGAAAGGACCATCGCCGATTTTGACCGGGGTGCCGACTTGGAGATCGATGGAGAAAGCGGTTTCTTCGTCGGTCGACATTTTTTTCATGATGGATTGGACTTCTTTGTCTGACAATGGGGTTGGTACGGTGCCGGTGCCGATGAAGCCGGTGACGTTTGGTGTATTGCGGACGACGAACCAGGAGTCATCGGTGACCACCATTTCGACGAGCACGTAGCCTGGGTAGATTTTTTCTTCGACGAGTTTGCGTTTGCCGTTTTTGAGCTTAATTTTTTTCTCGGTTGGGACGATGACACCAAAAATACGATCGGACATGCCCATGGTGTCGATACGGCGTTTTAAGTTATCGGCGACGTTTTCTTCATAGCCCGAGTAGGTATGAATGGCGAACCAGCGGCGTCCGTAATCTACGGTTTGTTTAGGCATAGCAAAGGTGCGTTATTGGTTATTTTTTGGTTGGATCAGGTTGGGTGGCGGCTGGAGTTGGAGTTGGAGTGGTAATTGGCGTGACGTTCTTGAGGTCAATAGTACCATCTTTGGTTTCAACTTGAATGGGGACGGTGGTTGGAATGACGGGTTCGGTTTGAATTGGGGTTGATTGGACCGACTGTTGGCGGGCGGCGATGGTGACATCCACCAATTTGGTGAGGCCGGCGTCAAGCAAGGCAAAAGCCAAAGCTACCGTGACGGACAAGCCAATCACGAGGGAGCTATAGCGAATGGTGTCTGGGCGGCTGGGCCAAGAGACTTTTTCCATTTCAGACTTGGCGGTGCGGAAATATTCGACGATGGTGTTTAGGAGTTTCATATTTTTTCTTCTTAAAAAGCCCCTTCCCAGGGCTTAATGGGGAAAGATTAGCAGAGATGGCGGGGTTTGGCAAGGGTTGGATTGGGGTCGGGTTTTTGACGAAAAGGGCTAAACGTGTTTGTTTAGAGGTACTCCGGTCTTTCAAAACTCAAGAGAATGAAAGAGGTGATTCATGTCAAAAGTGAACCTGTTTCTTCTGCGTTGGCTGGCCATGGTGCTGGTGACGTTGTTTGCCCTGCCGGTGTTTGCTAGTGGCAAGCAGCCGGTGGAGGGTGTGGATTACAAGCAGGTGGTCTGCAAGGATCCGACGTCAACGTCGACGTGCTACCACATTCGGGTTGGCGTGGACTTGTTTACGCCGCGTTTTGCTGAGCTGCTCGAGACGACCATGGATCATATCCGTGATGACAATCCTACGACCACGATTGCGATGTGTAAGAACGATGCCGGACAGGCGATGATGGCGCGCAATCAGGCGCGCTCGTCGAATGAGGTGTGGCGCACGTGTAAGGACGAGGCGCATCGATATGTGTACATCGTGCCCAATACCATTATCGAGATCAAGGCATTTCGGCGGCCGGGGTATGACAGGCGTAGTCGGATCGCGCTCCGCATGGCGGAATGCGCTGACAATGCGGCATGCATTACGACCCAGCTTGAAGCCCTTGGCATTAAGGCTGATGTGGTGAGTGCGATACCGGTGCCGGTGAATGAATTGCCGCCCGATATCCCGTATCTGCAAAGAGAAGCGGCATGCGCCGATGATCCAGCTTGTTTGAAAGAACGGTTGAAGACTAAGGGTTGGCAAGAGCCGGACCTGACCTTGCCGTCGCAGCTGGCCGCGGCGCAGCGAGTGTCTGCAGAGCGGTTGCTGGTGGCGCGTGGCTTGGGAGGTGTCGTGGTGGTGCTCACGCTGTGTGTGTTGATTGGTCACTTGGTGTGGTCCAATCGTGTGCGCCGGCGGACGCGGGAACGTGATGCGAACTGGGCGTCGTGGCAAACGGCTGAAGGCGAGCTCACGACGCAACGCAGTCTGTTCGCGGCATTGAACGAGCTGCATGAAGAAAGCCAACGCGTGTTTGTGGTGATGCAAGATGCGTATGAAGCGTCGAATACGGTGGCGACGAATTTCATTGCTGATGTTCGTCAGATCGTGGCCGACTTTTGTTTGTCGGCGTCCGAGCAGCCGCATCACTTGGTGATGAGTTTGCGCAAGACATTTCGCCAGACGACTTGGGAACTGGGTCAGCTACATGAGCAGGTGAAGCATGAGCAAGGCACGCGGGCTCTTCTCGAGAAGAAGTTGCTGGGGTGTGCG
>JAYVTL010000176.1:0-2923 GCA_043788845.1 Candidatus Uhrbacteria bacterium | reverse complement strand
TCACGGTCTCATCTGGAGCCTCGTCGCCACTCTCGCCTTTGGTCTGGTCTTGCCCTTCAACTATTATTGGTCACCCTTCTTCCTGACACGGACGACCCTCCAAAATCTTCCGTATATCTGGATACCCGCCTATACGGCTCTCGCCATCGCCGGCTTTCTCATCCGTCGCTTCCCACTCGCGAACAAAAACAAAAGCCGAGGCATTATCATCGCACTCATCATGTCTGGTCTCGGATTGGCACTCGCGGGCTGGGGCCCCGGTCTCGCGCTCCCGCTCGGTGCCATCATGCTGCATGAACTGGGACGCGGACTATTCGAACCCCAGCTCACTGCTTTTACGCAAAGCCGCATCGACAGCAGCTATCGCGCCACCTATGGCTCACTCGAGTCTTTCGTAAAAACGCTTGGCTGGGCCGTCATCCTCGCGAGCATCTGGCTTCTCACCCGCAGTCTTACCACCAATGAATCAACCATTGCCGTCGTCTGGTCCATCTGCGGCGGCCTCCTCATCATCTGCGCTCTCATCCTCTGGCGCTTTCGTCCCACTCATTTATCACAAACCCTCCGCAACACACGGAGGGTTTTTCATTTGCGAGCAGCATGTTTGAACACCATCCCCCCCACAATTCCTATCGCCAGCGCATCCGCCGCATCATCCGGCTTGGGTGTTTCCTTCAATTTCAAAGTCATCATCACCATTTGCTGCACTTGCTTCTTATCCGCCCCTCCCCAACCCGTTAATCCTTGTTTCACCTGATTCGGCGTAATCTCAACCACCGGCAATCCCGCATCTTGTATTGCGCAAAGCACCACACCACGTGCCATCCCCACCTTCATCGCCGTCTTCGCATTATTCGAAAAAAACAATTCCTCCACCGCCACCGCCTCCGGTTTGTATTCAGCGATAATCCGCGTCATCTCATCTCGTACTTGTTGCAATCGCACGGAATATTCATCCTCCTTCGAAGTCTGCAAACACCCATGTGCCACCCATGTCGCATCCGATCCCTTCATCTCCACCACACCAAAACCCAACCGGTCAAAACCAGGATCAATCCCGAGCATGCGCAGAGAATTTTCCATATTCGTACGGGCGCATGCCGTGCGCCCCGTTCCTCCTTCCCCACATATCGTACCCCATTCGTACCGGGCGCATGGCATGCGCCCCTACGCCATATTCGAATACACCCTCCCCACATCATCCAGCGCCTCCAACTCTTCAATGAGTTGTTGCACAATCATTCCCGTTTCTTCATTGGTTTCAATTGTCATCTTTGGCACCCACTCAAATTCAATCGACTCTATCGGTAGGGGCAATTCATGAATTGCCCCTACCGCGTCTGCCAATCTCACCAAATCATTCGGCGCACAACGAATATCAATCCCCGCATCTGTTACCAAAATATCCATCGCCCCAGCATCAATCAGCTTAAGTTCATCCTCCTCCCGTACGGGCGCATGCCATGCGCCCTCCCCCGTGTTTTTTGGTATATCCTCCGACACACCGACCGACACCACCCCAAATCGCTCAAACAAAAATGTCACTGAATTAGTCGACGCCAGCGATCCCCCAGCCTTCGTCACCAAATGCTTCACATCATTCGTCGATCGATTCCGATTATCCGTCAAGCATTCAATAATCAAAGCCGTCCCACCCGGCGCATACGCCTCATATCGCAATTCCTCAATCTGCGCATCGCCACTTCCCCCAATCCCTTTTTGAACGGCACGTTCAATATTATCTTTTGGCAAACTCGATTTCCGCGCACGCTCAATCGCCACCCGCAATCGCGCATTCATCTCCGGATCTGCCCCCTTCTCACGCGCCGCCACCGTAATCTCGCGCGCCAACTTCGTAAAAGACGCCGATCGCTTAGCATCAATCGCGCCTTTGAATTGCCGCACCTTATGCCATTTGGAGTGACGTGCCATAACAAGCAAAAGCTTAACCCAAAAAAATCAGAAATACAAAAACCCCAAACTTTCGTTCGGGGTTTTTGCGCCAACAAGCTTAGACCGTCTCGGTCGTAGCTTCTTCTACCTTGCCTTGGATCTCAATCGGCTCCGCATGCAAGTCGGCACCAAATCCGGTACCAGCTGGGATGAGACGACCAATGATCACGTTTTCCTTCAAGCCTTCAAGATGGTCAACCTTGCCAGTCACGGCAGCATTGATCAGCACCTTGGCTGTTTCTTGGAAGGACGCCGCTGACAAGAAGGATTCCGTGGACAATGACACCTTGGTCACACCCATGAACAATTCTTCAAGTTCAGCCACCGCTGTCTTTTCTTCAACCATCCGTTGGTTTTCAGTCTCCGCCCGTGTACGTTCAACCACTTCACCTGGCAACAAGTCGGTGTCACCAGAATCCTTCACATACACACGCGAGAACATCTGACGCACGATGACTTCGATATGTTTCGCATTAATCTTTTGACCTTGCGACGCATAAATCGACAACACTTCACGCAAAATGTAACGCATGACAGCATCGCGACCCTTCAAGCGAAACAGTTGCAACAAGTCCAAATGTCCTTCGGTCAATTGATCGCCTGGAATCACTTCAGCACCGTCCTTGGTATACACTTGGAAACCATTTGGCACTGGGTATTCCATGGCACCCACACCTTGCCACACAATGGTAATCAAGCCTTCGACCAATTTCACGGTACCGGCCTGTTCCGACAATACTTCCTTGCCGCTCTTCTTGGTATACAACACGTCGCCCACATTGACCTTGGCACCGTCCTTCACCTTTGGCTTGTCTTCCACACCCGTCATCGGATACTTTTCTTCTTCGACCGAATCAAACTCAATCGTAATCGTCTTGCCCGCACCGGCGGTGTCCATCACCTTTTGTCCGGATGCAGTTTCAATGATGCGGCGTTCACCCTGCACAATCTTCACCTTGCCAGCGATATC
>JAYVTL010000175.1:0-4725 GCA_043788845.1 Candidatus Uhrbacteria bacterium | reverse complement strand
TCATCCGCTTTCGCTCGGCCCTTCCATCTGGTACGGGCGAACGGCGTTCGCCCAGCCCGACCGATTTGCCCGGCTCGACCGAAGCCGAATCCAGCTGGGCGGTCTCCTCGGTCTACGCCGACAACCTCAATGAAGTGCGCGTTGCGCAACCTGGCATCTCCTATATTTTCAATCTGACGGTTCCCGGCAATTTCAATGCCCTCAACTCCGCCGGCGCTGCCCTGATGGCGCGCGCCCTCGGTGCCGAATATCCAGCTATCGCTTCGAGTCTCGCCACCTTCAGCGGTATTTGGCGTCGCTTCGAAAAACTCGGCGAAAAAAATGGCGCGCTCATTTACACCGACTACGGACATCATCCCACCGCCGTACGCGAAACCCTGACCGCCGCGCATGAAATGTTTCCTGGTCGCCGCGTGGTCTTGTGTTTTCAACCACATCATCGCAATCGCACCAAGCAACTCTTCTTCGACTTCGAAGCTTCTTTTGATCAAGCTGACGTTCTCATCCTATGTGAAATCTACGACGTTGCTGGTCGCGATGCCAAAGAAGATTCGCGCATCTCATCCCGCGACTTTCTCGACGTCCTCCCGCGCCGTGATGCAGAACAGACACGCTCACGCATCATCGAATACGCCGCCGATCCCACGGCCGCCGTCCGTCGGACGCTCGAGCTCGCGCAAGCTAATGACATTGTCATTGTGATGGGAGCAGGGGACATTGATGGCGCAATCCGAAAGACCATGTCGACATAAATACGTAGGGGCGCGATTTATCGCGCCCCTCGAACAATCACAATCCGCCTCGAGCATGCATATCGGTTTGTTGGGCATATCGGTCCATCGGTCATATCGGTCCGTCATGCATATCGGTCCGTCGGGCGCGATAAATCGCGCCCCTACAAATAAAAAAACTATGAAACAACTTTTGCCAGAACAACTTGCTGCCTTTGTCTCGGCTTTCCCGCTAGCCAAGCACGATGAGCCAATGTCCGCGCATACCTATCTCAAAATTGGTGGCGTCGCGCGTTTCTATCTCGCCGCTGCTTCCTCGGATGAGCTCATTACCGCCGTTAATTTTTCGCTCGAGAACAATATTCCGTTCGCCGTCATTGGCGGTGGTTCCAATTTGCTGGTCGCCGACGACGGTTTCGAAGGCGTTGTCATTGAAGCTGCCGACCGCACCATTGCGATCGACGGCACCACGGTCAAATGCGGCCCCGGCGCTATCACCGCCCTCGTCGCGCGCAAAACTGCGGACGCCTCGCTGACCGGTTTCGAATGGGGTGTTGGTGTCCCCGGCACCATCGGCGGCGCCACCTTTGGCAATGCCGGTTGCTTTGGCGGCGAAATGAAAGACGTCATCTCGCTAGTTGAAACCTACGATATCGCCGACCGCTCGCGCCGCGTATTCACCAAAGACGAATGTCACTTTGGCTATCGCGACAGCCAGTTCAAACATGAAGCGCAAATCATTCTCGCCACGACCTTGATGTTGATGCCGGGCGAAAAAGAAAGCTGCAAACAAAAAATCGATGACATTATGAGCAAGCGCAAGCAAACCCAACCACAAGGTGCCTTCACCGCCGGCTGCTTGTTCAAGAATTTTGATTTCAATGAACTCGCGGCCATTGAAAAACTCCAACGCGAAGATGAAGTGCCGGCCCAATTTCTCGCAGCAAAACGTATTCCAGCGGGCTGGCTGATCGACAAGCTGGGACTCAAAGGCACTACCATCGGCCAAGCCCAAGTCAGTCCAGTACATGGCAACTTCTTGGTCAACCTTGGCGGCGCACGTGCGCAGGATGTGCTCGCCCTCTCGAGTCTAGTCAAGATGAAAGTACGCGACGAGCTCGGGATTTTATTAGAAGATGAAGTGCAGTATTTAGGATTTTAGCTTGACTGGCGCACTCCGTACCCCCGCGTTACACTGAAATAGCTATGAACATCAATATCCGCACGAACGGTATCGAGCTGACCGAAGCCATCCGTTCATATGTAGAAGAAAAGTTCAATTCATTGGAAAAGTTTGGCAAAGATCTGATGTTGGCTGAAGTCGAGGTCGGCAAAACCACTAATCATCATCAAAAAGGCGACATCTTTTCTTGTTCAGCCACCCTCACCATTCACGGCGACGTGGTCAAAATGGAACGCGAAGCCGAAGACTTATATAAAGCCATCGACAAGGTCCGCGATCACTTGCGCGAAGCCTTGGCAGAACGCAAAGACCGCGCCATCACCAACGAACGTCGCAATAGCCAAGCAGAATTGCCGAGTGAAGAACCAAGCGCCGAATAAAACCCGGCAAGTCTTAAGTAACAAAAACCGGCAACAGGTGTAGAATACTGGCATCTGATTCCAAATCATTGGATCGGTACTTTATTCATTCTTTATTTGGCTCCCACAAGAGCCTCCCCAAGTTTTTTATGAAGCTCACCAACTTATTGGTCGCCGGTTCCATGCTCACCTCACTCATCGCTGCTCCAGCTTTTGCCATGGAAAATAGCGATACCATGATGAGGCACACCAAAACAGCTCCCGACAAAATGATGATGAAACAAATGATGGTTTGCAAAAAGACCGCCATGACCAAGCTCGCTGACGCCCGAAAAATGGCCTTGGAGACCCGCACAGGCGCTGTGAAAGCCGCCGCCAAGTCCCGCATGGATTCCAACAAGAGCGCCATGATGATGGAAAAAGATACCATGATGAAGGCCAAGGAGATGTCCGACAAAATGGCAAAGAAAGAAGCCATGAAGTCAGCCATGATGATGCAGCATGATGCTATGAAGGCTTCATGGAAAGCCTATTCAGACACGCGCAAAGCTGCGTGGACGGCGTACTCAGCCGCTCGCAAAGCCGCCTGGGCCGCCTACACGACTGATCTCACGACCTGTAAAGCCGCTAAATAGTTTTCCGATAGGTGATGAACTCCCCCCGATGTCCATCGGGGGGAGTTTGTTTTTGTGGTTGCCAAGCACCCTAAAGCAGTCTAATATGCCGTAACTGTATGAATATCTTCTCGAAATTCTTTGGTGATCCCAATGCCCGCGAAGTCGACAAGCTGCGCAAAATCGTTGAACAAGTCACCGCGCTGGAGCCTTCGATTCAAACCCTGTCGGATGAGGGTTTAAAAGAGAAAACGGCTGAATTCAGACAACGCTTGGCCCAAGGCGAAACCCTCGATCAACTATTGACCGAGGCTTTCGCCGTGGCCCGCGAAATGTCACACCGCATGTTAAAGCAACGCCAATACGATGTGCAGCTCATCGGTGGTGTGGCCTTGCATCATGGCACCATCGCAGAAATGCGCACGGGTGAAGGCAAAACACTAACGGCCGTCGCACCCGTCTATTTGAATGCGCTGACCGGCAAGGGCGTGCACTTGGTGACCGTCAATGATTATCTGGCACGACGTGACTGTGTGTGGATGGGCCAGGTCTATTATGCACTTGGTTTGACCGTTGGTTGTATTCAGCACGAGAGTGGTTTCATCTACGATCCAACCTTTAAGCAAGAACCGCTACACGACGAACACCGCGACACCCTCGGCTCCTTTCGTGTTGATATGGATTACTTGCGCCCTGTTTCGCGCAAAGCGGCGTATGAGGCAGACATTACCTACGGCACCAATAATGAATTTGGTTTCGATTATTTGCGCGACAATATGGTGCCGTCGCTCGAAGAGATGGTGCAGCGCGAATTAAACTTCGCCATTGTCGACGAAGTTGACTCGATTTTAATCGACGAAGCCCGTACCCCACTCATCATCAGCGCGCCCGCCGAAGATCCTGGCGAGATGTATTATCGTTTCGCTGACCTCGTGACCAAACTCGAAGCAACCACCCATTACCTGGTCGACGAAAAGCTCCGCGCCGCAACCCTGACCGATGTCGGCATTTCAAAAATCGAACAATTGCTCGGCGTGGAAAATCTGTATGTGCAGGGTGGCATGAAAATGGTGCATCATCTTGAACAAGCGTTGCGTGCCCAGGTCTTGTTCAAAATTGACAAGGATTATGTGGTCAAAGACGATGAAGTCATCATCGTCGATGAATTCACCGGTCGTTTGATGCAAGGTCGTCGCTATTCCGAAGGCTTGCATCAAGCCATCGAAGCCAAGGAGCACGTCACCATCCAACGTGAATCTGTCACCATGGCCACCGTCACCTTTCAAAATTTCTTTCGCTTATACAAAAAGTTAGCGGGCATGACCGGCACCGCCATGACCGAGGCCGAAGAGTTTTTCAAGATTTACAAATTAGAAGTCTTGCAAATCCCCACCAATAAAACCAATTCTCGCAAAGACTTGCCTGACCGTGTCTATCGCAACGAACTCGGCAAATTCAAAGCGCTGATTCGTGAGATCAAGACGCTCCATGAAAAAGGCCAACCCGTTTTGGTCGGTACGGCCTCCATTGAAAAGAACGAGATCTTTTCTGAAATGATGAAGCTCGAAGGCATTCCGCATAATTTATTGAATGCCAAGAACCACGAAAAAGAAGCCGAATTCATTGCGCAAGCCGGTCGCAAAGGCGCCGTCACCATCGCGACCAATATGGCCGGCCGTGGTGTCGACATTATCTTGGGCGGCAATCCACCAACACCGTCCGAGGCCGAAGCCGTGCGTGCCCTCGGTGGCCTGCATGTTATTGGTACCGAGCGCCACGAGTCGCGCCGCATCGACAATCAGCTGCGTGGCCGTGCCGGTCGCCAAGGCGATCCAGGC
>JAYVTL010000174.1:0-2522 GCA_043788845.1 Candidatus Uhrbacteria bacterium | reverse complement strand
AAAAAGGGTTTTACACTTATTGAACTTTTGGTGGTAATCGGCATCATCGGATTGCTGGCTACCCTCGCCGTCGTTGCCTTTGGCAGCGCTCAACAACGTTCACGCGACGCCAAGCGTGTGGCTGATGTCCGTGCCATTGTTTCTGCCTTTGCCGCTGCCAGCCAAGACGATGTGACCAATGCCATCTGCGTTGGTGCCACTGACTTGTCGGCCGCCGAAGCCATGATCAGCACGGTCAGTATTAAGCAAGGACCAGGAGGTTGTGCTGCCGGTACCAATGTCACCACCAATTACATCAACTTGAGCAATGTGAAGGATCCAAAAACACCAGGCGTTGTCTGCACCTTCGCGGGTAATCTTCCAAACATTCCATGTGACTATACCATTAAAATGGGCGGTGCTATTACCTCCTTTATCCTTGGGTTCAATACAGAAAACGCCGCTGCTACAGGTTTGTCGGCTGGTTTATTCCACTCCGCCAACCAAAACGGCATCGTTCAATAAACGAGCCTAGCAAAAAGAAAACGCCCCGCTGTCCAGCGGGGCGTTTTCTTCTGTGTCACATTTGCGCTATACTATTTTCGTTATGCGCCGACTCCCCTCTTTGAAAGCAGGTTTTACCATTCTCGAGCTGTTAGTTGTTGTTGGTATCGTCGGTATCTTGGCGGCAGTAGCTGTCTTCTCACTAAGCATCACGCGCGCCAGCAATCGTGATGCCAAACGTATTTCAGATATCAGCGTCATCCGCGCTTCCTTGACCCAATACTGGCTCCAAAAGGCCACCTACCCCGAAAACGACCCCGTGCAATTGGCGCGCCCCGGCGTCAATGCCGACAAACTCACCGGCAATGGCTTCGTGAATAAAGACATCGATGCGAATCCTGTTTACCTGCTCCAAGTGCCCACCGGTCCCACCAATAACGAGTTCTATATCTACAAAGGTTCAAATCAAGGGTATTCACTTAAATTTGTGACCGAACGTCCCACCGCCTATGGCGCAGCTGGTGCCTGGTTTGCACATACCGATGGCGTCGACAAAGACGACTCAATCAAATAAACATGCTTGAACTGCTCGTGGGAGTTTGCTTCGCCGGAGCCTTGGGCGCCTGCCTAGGTTCTTTTGCCAATGTTCTGATTATCCGCTGGCATGAAGGCTCCTCCATGCTCGGCCGTTCGGCCTGTCCGCATTGCAAGCATCAAATTCGTGCGCATCATCTGGTGCCGGTACTGTCTTGGTTGCTGTTACG
Organism: Candidatus Uhrbacteria bacterium; assembly: GCA_043788845.1. Classification (GTDB taxonomy): domain Bacteria; phylum Patescibacteriota; class Patescibacteriia; order 2-12-FULL-60-25; family 2-12-FULL-60-25; genus JADZEJ01. Next base: position 1,275 of record JAYVTL010000174.1, on the reverse strand, counting down.
AGGCCGTTGCCCGGATTGTCACAAAGCCATTCATGCACAATATCCAATCGTCGAAGCACTCGGCGCAGCCATTGGTGTGATTGTGGCCTTTCGCGCGCCGCCTTTTAGTATCGAATCTGGTCCACACTTTTGGTTTGAGCTCATTTTGCTCTGCGCCATGTTGGTGCCGCTGGTGATGGACATCCGCTGGAAAGAACTGCCGGTCGAATATCTCGCCGCGCTCGGACTCATCGCTTCCATCTTCAATGTCGCCGGCTTTGGCGCGGTCTCATCCACTCTCGACGTGCAAGCGCGTCTTGCCTCGGTGCTCCTCGCGATCACCTTAGCGGTCATGTTCTTTGGCTTGCAGATTTTATTGTCACGCGGTCGCTGGTTGGGTTTGGGTGATGTCTGGCTCGGCGCCGCCATGGGTGCCATTCTGGGCTGGCCATTGCTGGGTGTCGCGGTCTATCTGGCCTATCTATTGGGTGGCAGTCTGGCCATTGCGGGTTTACTCTCGGGTCGTTTGCGCCGCGGTGACCTCATGCCTTTCGCGCCGGCGCTTATCTCTGGTCTGGTGCTATCATTGTGGTATGGCCCATATCTTTTGCAATGGTTCCATGCGATGTTTCCATAAACACAGCGGCTTCACCTTAACCGAGGCTCTCGTCAGCGTCTCGATTTTAGCCATCCTTGGCACTATTTCAATTTTCGATTTACGCGCCTCGCGCCGTGTCGATGAATTAAATACCGCCGCTCGCTACCTCGCCGCCGACTTGCGTTCCTTGCAAGCGCGCGCGCTCACTGCCAAAAATATAAAAACCTGTCTGGATGGTGGGAATGTAAAAATTGTTTGCGAAAATAGCAGCGCTAGTTGCGCCGGCGCCTGCACGCCCGAACCTCCGGCTGCCATCGGAGTTTCGTTTGCGCAAAATGCTTCCACCTTCTCGCTCTATGCCAAGTTGGATAGCGCCAGCACCGATTGGACCAATACCTCCGCGGTCGAAACTGTTGAAATACATAGTTTTCGTTTGAACGGCGCTCCCAATGTCATCATCGATAATCTCGACAATACCTTTCTCCCTGGTCGCGCGGATATCAGCTTTATGCGCCAAAGTGGTTCTACACGTTTGAATGCTTGCGTCGCTTGCCTCGAACCCGGTTCCATCTCCATCCGCTTGAAGCATACTGAATCCAATGCCACACGCATCGTCAAAGTAAACGGTATCACTGGCCGCATCTCGATCGAATAATATGCGCCGTGCTCCCGGACAAACCATGATCGAATTATTGGTC
>JAYVTL010000173.1:0-8789 GCA_043788845.1 Candidatus Uhrbacteria bacterium | reverse complement strand
TTCCCCATGCGCAATCGCATCATCGGCGGTCTCTCAAAAACCGTGGTCGTCATCGAAGCTGCCGAAGGCTCCGGCTCGCTCATCACTGCGCATCTTGCTCTCGATCAAAACCGTGACGTCCTCGCTGTCCCCGGCCCCATCAACTCAAAACAATCCTTTGGCACCAATCGTCTCTTGCGCCTTGGTGCTATCCCTTGCACCAAGGTCGACGACATCTTCGAATCCCTCGGTTTACCCACCGGCAACCAAACGCAACTTGCGCTTGCCACCGGCTTAACCAAAGCCGAGGACGCCCTCCTGCGCTTGCTCGACGGCCCCACCCGCCCAGACGTTCTCGCCCGCCTCACCCAACAACCCATCACCGCCATTTCCGTGCTCCTGACCGCCCTAGAATTACGTGGACTCATCATTCCCAGCGCTCCAGGCCAATACATCCGTCACTGCCGTTTACCCGCCCAGGCTGGACAAATAGCTTGAGATTTGGTAGAAGCATGGTCTCTCTGGTATCTTGCATCAATTCATCTATGGACCTCGTCATCGTCGAATCCCCCACCAAAGCCAAAACTATCAAGAAATTTCTTGGTCCAGAATACGCCGTCGTCGCCTCCATGGGCCACGTGCGTGATTTACCTTCCTCGCAAGATGAAGTTCCGGCTGAATATAAAAAGACACCCACCGGCCAACTCGGCGTGGATGTTGAACATGACTTCAAACCGCTCTACGTCGTGAGCTCCAAAAAAACCAAAATCGTCACCGAGCTCAAAAAGCTGATGAAGACGGCCCAACATGTCTATCTGGCGACTGACCCTGACCGCGAAGGTGAAAGTATCAGCTGGCATCTGATGGAAATTTTGAAACCCAAGGTTCCGGTTGCCCGCATGGTCTTCCACGAAATCAATAAAGAAGCCATCATGGCCGCCTTGTCGCATACCCGCGACATTGACGAAAACCTCGTCCATGCCCAAGAAGCGCGCCGCATCCTCGACCGCCTAGTCGGCTATACCGTGTCGCCAGTCTTGTGGAAAAAAATCGCTTTTGGCTTGTCAGCTGGTCGCGTGCAAAGCGCCGCACTCAAAGCCATCGTCGATCGCGAACGCTTGCGCATGGCCTTTCGCAAAGGTTCCTACTGGGACGTCACCGCCGAACTCGAAAAAGGTTTGACCTTTGACGCCAAGCTAATGGCCACCGGCGGCAAAAAAGTTGCAACCGGCAAAGACTTTGACGAAAATACCGGCACCGTCAAAGCCGGATCAGAAACAATTTTAATTGACGAAGACACCGCGAAACATATCGCCGCCGAGACACAAGCCCTGCCATGGAAAGTCACGGACATTGTCGAAAAAGACATGCGTCGCAAGGCACCAGCGCCCTTCACCACCTCGACTTTGCAACAAGAATGCAACCGCAAGCTCGGCCTATCTTCGCGCGATGCCATGCGCACCGCCCAATCTTTGTACGAACACGGTTTCATCACCTATATGCGTACCGACTCGGTCGTCATCTCTGATGAAGCTCTCAAAGCCATTCACGGTGTCATCGACTCGCGATTTGGCAAAGAATATTTATCCACCACCACCAAAAAATTCGAAGCCCAAGCCGGCGCCCAAGAAGCTCACGAAGCGATTCGCCCAAGTTTGAATTTCACCGCGCCCCATGAAACTAATTTAACCGGCGCCGAACGTGACGTCTACGAACTCATTTGGATGCGCGCCGTCGCTTCGCAAATGCGCGATGCCGAACAACTCCAACAATCCGTCAGCCTAGAAGTTGGTACCCATCGCTTTCAAGCGACGGGTTTGCGCATCATTTTCCCCGGCTTCCTTCGTGCCTACGTCGAAGGCGCCGATGATGTGGAACAAGCTCTCGAAGACAAGGAAAAAGCTTTGCCTGAACTCAAAATCGGCGATGTCCCAAACTGCGTCAAAACCGAAGCCTTAGGCCACGAAACCAAACCACCCGCCCGCTTTACCGAAGCCGCCTTGGTCCAATACATGGAAAAAGAAGGTATCGGCCGTCCAAGTACCTATGCCGCCACCATCGGCACCCTGACGGACCGCGGCTATATCCGCAAACACGGCAATGCCTTGGTGCCAAGCTTCACCGCTTTCGCCGTGACCCAATTGCTCGAAAAACACTTGTCCGATCTCGTCGACGTCCGTTTCACCTCACAAATGGAACGCTCCCTCGACCAAATCGCCGAAGGCAAACAAGCCTGGCTCCCCTATCTCCAACAATTTTTCTTGGGCGAGAAGGGCCTACAAAATCGCCTCAAAACCGAACTTGATTCCATCGAACCCGAAGAAGCCAAGACCATCGTCTTGCCGCAACTTCAAGGTGTCCGCGTCAAAGTCGGCAAATTCGGTCCCTACGTTGAAGGCAATATGCCCAATACCGGCGCCTTGATGAAAGGCTCTTTGCCCGAAGATGCCACCCCAGGCGATATCAACATGGAGCAAATCGCCACCATTCTCGCCGACTCAAAGAAAGGTCCAACCAGCCTCGGCGTTGATCCAGTCACCGGTCAATACATTTATCTGCGCACGGGTTCATACGGTCCATACCTGCAACTCGGCGAAGAAATCGAAGACGCCAAGAAAAAACCCAAGCGCGTCAGTATTCCAAAAAATGTCCCACTTGAAACCTTGAATCTCGAAAAAGCCTTGCTCGTTCTCTCCTTGCCACGCCTCCTCGGCACGCATCCCGAGACCACTAAAGAAATCCGTGCCGGCCTCGGTCGCTTTGGCCCATACATCGTCCATGACGGCGACTTTCGCTCGCTCAAAGCCGAAGACGACGTATTAACCGTCACCTTCGAACGCGCACTCGAATTGCTCGCCATTCCAAAAGGAACGCGCGGTCGTGGTGCCGCTGGCAAAGAAATCGGCAAGGATCCCAATGACGGCAAACCCGTAACCCTGCACGACGGCAAATACGGCGCCTACGTCAAACACGGCACCACCAATGCCACCATACCCAAGGACTGGAAACCCGAAGATGTCACCCTCGACAAAGCACTCAAACTGATTGCCGAACGCGAAGAAAAAGCTCCACCCAAAAAAACACGCACGAAAAAAGCAGTCACCAAGAAAAAAGCGGCCTAAGCCGCTTTTTTCTTTTTTGGACCGCCCGAGTCTTTGCCAATATCCGCCACCTTGTCCATCAAGTCTCCGACCGGCTTCAACAAACCAATCACTCCATCATCATGCAACCCTTCGAACACACTGTCCCCAATACGCCCGACCAAATTTCCTAATCCAGGCTTCCCATTATCATTTTCAGGCTTTGAAACCACGCCCCCTGCATTGTAAACTCCTTCTTTAGATCCACCAGCCTCTCCACCATAACCACCACCAGCAGCTGCTGCTGGCGCTTCATCTTCCTCAACATCCACTTCAGCTAAACCAGCACGTAATTTCGCAAGTTTGTCGATTGCATCAATCAACCCGGCGATGGCAATTCCTGTCGCCGCAAGTTTTTCAGCCAACTCTTTTTGCTTCGCCAAAGCCGCCATTAATTTCTCTGCCTTCCCTGCTGGCATTGCTTCACCAGGTGCCGCCAAAGCCGTAACACTCGCTTCACCCAATTGCGGAGCACCTGCTGGAGCTGGGCCTGCATCCTCCGGCGTCAATTCCTCAACCAAAGCATCCACCGCAGCTTTCTCACTGGTTAAGTTCATCAATTCAAACTGTTTCTGATTCAACTGTTGTTGAAATGCCAGCATTTCTTTCTCATGTCCAAGTTGCTCCAAACGCAATTCCTGCGCCGACGAACGTTCACCAACCGGAATCTTTTCCAATTTTAACGTCTCAAACTGATTTTGTTGCTGTGCGATATTCAATCCCAAATCCAAATGCTTCAATATATCACCAGCTTCTTTTTCCTTACCCGCATCCAGCTGCCCATCAAACTGTCCTTGCATCTGCACAATCTCGGGCGACAAAAACTCAGAAAAAGCTTCATGCAATCTTGGTTTACGCTGTTCTTTCTTTTCAGCGGCAGACTCCGCCTTCTTCGTCTCTTCCTCATTCGCCTTCTTCTCTCCGGGTGCTGCCGAAGGCTGCTCACCCACCGCCTCAGCGGCAGCACCCGCTGCCGCACCCGCGGCGGCAAAGCCCGCCATTTTTTTCCAAGCTTTTAATTCATCTTCTAAAGATTTCCCCGGACCCATCGACCACGAACGCTCATCTCCGCCAAACGCCATTTTCATTTTTGACAATATCGTATAAAAACTCGCCATCTTTTCATCGCCTTGATTTCGATCCGGATGGGATTTCAACATCAATGCTTTCAACATCTTCAACTCGGTCGGCCCAGCTTGATTTTTGTTGAGCACATAACTCCCCATCAATGCCTCCAATTCTCCAGCCATCGCCTCATACACCTCTGGACCTTTTTCTTTTTTCTCTGCCCCCGCAGCCGCCTGCTCTTTTTTGCGAGAACCAACCGCCTTTTGCATTTGCTCCTTAATAAAACCATCAATCGACTGCGCTCCATCAAAAAACTCTGCATACTTCTTTCCAACAGCTTCCTGTACCTTTGGATCTGGATCGCTCTGTAAAGCTTCAATCGATTTTTTCAAAGCCACAATCCCCGGACTCGCAATAAACGCAGCTTCAAACGCCGCAAGATCTGCATCATCCTTCACACCATCCAACATTGGCAGTAATTCTGATAATAAACGAACGCTTTCAGACTTCGCCGTGGTAAATGTTTCTTCCAACTTTGCCAATTTTTCTGCCGTCACCTTTTCAGCCTCCGTTTGTTCAGGCGCAGCTTCCGCCGGCGCCGGTGCAGGCGAAGTCTCAGCCGTCGACTGTGGTGCTGGCGCAGCTTCAACAGGGGCCGGAGCCGCTTCAAGCTTCGCCGGCTCTGGCATAACTGGAACAATAATCGGTTCAGCCGACTCTGTTCCCACTGGCTTCTTCATTGCCTCAGCATGAAGCTCATCCCAACCCGCATCAACCTCTTCCATGCTCGATGCTGCCAAAGATTCTGCCGGAGGCGTCGAGGGAGCAACTTCAGGCATTGATTCTTTCACAGGTTCTACTGGAGCTTCTGCCACCGATGCATCGTATTGCTCCATCCTTGCTTTGAGCGCCACAGCATCCTCTGCTACCTCTTTCGATGCCTTATCACCCTCAGCTTTTTGCGCAATAACATCAGCCGCACTTTGCTTTTGTCGTAATAATTCCAATGTCGGCGATATAGTTTCGCCATCCTTCTTTGCTTCAATCGATTCAACCGTGACCATTGCTCTTGCCCGATCAGCAGCTTCCATCATTTTGTTTACACGCGCTTGCCGCTCTTCAGGAGTTGTTGGTTCTGGCGCTGTACGTGCGACTTCACGAATTGCGAGCGTTGCTGCCTCTTCTGCCGCTTCCGCCAATGTCTGAATTTTTTTTTGCGATTCGGCAGTTGTCGCATTTACTTCATTTGCCAAATCCGGATCTCCAGAAAGATCGCCTACAATGGCCTTCTGTTCAGTAATCTTCGTCGTCATCTTCTCCGCCTCACGATGAATCGTACTTCCAACAGCCTCCTGCACTACCTTCGGTCCTTTTTCAGACAAGCTCTCAAGTGTCTCATGCGCCGCCTCTGGCTTGGGCGCAGCAATCGGCGCCTCTTGTGCAGGCAATGCCTTTTCCATGTCAGAAGATTGTGCGGGCGTGGTCATATCCCTGCCAGCATAGCAAAAAAGTAATCCTCCTGCTACCTTGTCAACATGGCACAAACAATTGATCAACTCCTTACCAAAGTCGCAGGATACGACCCCTCCGCCGACCTTGCGAAAATCCGCGAGGCCTATGATTTTGCTGCCGATGCCCACCGTGAACAAAAGCGCGCAAGCGGTGAACCCTATATCGTCCACCCACTCGCCGCGGCCATGTATCTGGCCGACATGCGCCTCCCACCCAATATGGTCATCGCCGGTCTGCTGCATGATGTCCCCGAGGACACTTCGCGTACACTCGAAGATATTCGCGAACACTTTGGCGACGATGTCGAAAAAATGGTCGCCGGCATCACCAAACTCGGAAAAATCAAATACCGCGGCGTCGAACGCTATATCGAAAACCTGCGTAAAATGTTTTTAGCCATGGCCGAAGACGTCCGCGTCGTTATTATCAAATTCGCCGATCGCTTGCACAATCTCGAAACTCTCGAATCCATTCCACCAAAAAAACAATACCGCATCGCCCTCGAGAGTCTCGAGATTTTTGCCCCGATCGCCAATCGCTTGGGCATGGGCGACATGAAAGGCCGTCTCGAAGACGCCGCTTTTCGCTACATTTTACCCAAGGAATACGAATGGACTAAAAATATCGCCCAAAGCGTTCTCGACAAACGCGATGGCTATATCGAAGCCACCATTAGTTTGCTCAAAAAAGATTTGACCCAAGCAAATTTACCCATCATCGATGTTCACGGCCGCACCAAACATCTCTACTCCCTCTACAAAAAACTCATCAAAAACGAACGCAATATTGCGCGCGTCTACGACATTATCGCCTTGCGCGTCATCGTACCGACCGTCGGTGATTGCTACGCGGCTCTCGGCGTCATTCACGGGCGCTGGACTCCTCTCAAAGGCCGCATCAAAGATTATATTGCTCAGCCAAAACCCAATGGCTATCGCTCATTACATACCACGGTTTTTTGCGAAGATGGTGAAATTGTCGAATTCCAAATTCGCACCAAAGAAATGCATGAGAGCGCCGAATACGGTATCGCCGCGCACTGGGCCTATGACGAACATAAACATGTAACCGTCGTCGGCGACACCTCTTCGAGCATCGACTGGGTCAATCAACTGGCCGATATCCAACGCGACGTCGCCGACAAACGCCAATATCTCAAATCCCTCGAAGATGTAAAAATCGATGTCTTCAAAGATCGCATCTTCGTCTTCACTCCCAAAGGCGATGTCATTGACTTGCCCGAAGACTCCACCGCCGTTGACCTGGCCTATGCCATTCACACCGATATCGGCAATACCTGCACTGCCGCCAAAATCAACGATGAAATGGCTACCCTCGATCGCCCACTCAAAAGTGGCGACATGGTAGAAATCATCACCGACAAAAACCGCAAAGGCCCCAACCCAGACTGGATCAACTTCGCAAAAACCCGTCACGCCCGTGCCAAAATTCGCCAAACCGCCCGCGCCAGCATCACCTCATGGATCAAAGGCAAACTGATGAAAAAATAACTAGGCGGCAATCTTTGCGAGAATTTTCGCGTCCTCACGACCAATATACGACACCAGGTCACCTTTAAAATCCGCCAAACGTTCATCGAGATGAGTTTTCGTAACCATCTTATCTAACCGAGCATCCATCTGCTCAAATCGCCGATCAATCTGTTCAAACCGCGTATAGACTTCATCAAACCGCTCATCCATATGTTGAGCGAGTCCCTGCAAAGCATCACCAAAGTCACCGATCTTCGATGACAAGGTGCCAATGGCATTCAAAATGAGTTTTGTATTTGCGTCTTCCATATACTATACAGCTATCACGATTTAGATCGTTCATGCAAGTATCCAAGGTTGAGCCAAGAAAACAACTTATCAACAACTCTCTTTTTATTCTCCCAAAATTTTCTTCGTTACTGAATGTAAATCTTCATCATTCAAAAAAGTAATCCGCATTTCGCCTTCACCGCGCGCATCACGCTTAATCATCACCTTAGTGCCGAGCACCGCACGCATGCGTTTCTCTAAATCCATCAAATTCGGATCCAAAAAGCTGGCCGTATGTTTCACAGTACGTGGAATCCGCGCTGCGACTTGCCGCACGGTAAAATTCCCATCCAACATCGCCCGAAATAGTTTCATGCGCTCATCTTCAGACGGCAAAGACAACAACGTCCGTGCATTCGACGACGAGATCTTGCCAGCCGCCAGCGCGTCTTTCACCTCCTGCGGCAATTGCAATAAACGAATGATATTCGCCACCTGCGGCCGACTCTTCCCAAGTTTTTTTCCCACTTCATCCTGCGTCAATCCAAATTCATTCTGCAAACGCACATACGATTCTGCCTCCTCAATCGGGTTCAATTCTTGACGCTGAATATTTTCAATAATCGCCAACTCTAACTTCTGTTGCTCAGTCGCATCTCGCAAAATAGCTGGAATGGTCGCTTTATTCGCGATCTTCGACGCACGTAAACGGCGTTCCCCCGCAATCAACTCATACCGGCCGTCTACCTTTTGCGTCACGATCACTGGCGACATCACACCATGTTCCTGAATCGACGTAATCAAATCTTCCAACTGCGCATGATCAAAATACGATCGTGGTTGATGCGGATTGGGATCAATTGAATCCACCGGGATCTCCAATACACGAACACCCTCTGGCACAGCAACTACTTTTGGCGCAACAGGCGCAAACGCCGACGGCGATGACAACGGATGCGGCATATCACGACGCGCTGACAACGAAGATCGCTCATCATCAACCTCATCCGTCTGCGCATGCGGTATAGGCTGCGGTGCCGAAGGCGGCGGTGACTTCGGTGGAATCAAAGCACCTAACCCACGACCAAGCCCACTTTGACGACCAAGGATGCTGTTCATACGACAAGTTTTTGCATTTCACTCTCTAAAATCTCACGTGCTAAACGCTCATACGCTTTTGCGCCTTTCGACGAATTATCAAACATAACGATACTCCGCCCAAACGATGGCGCTTCGGCCAAACGCACACTCCGTGGAATCACCGAACGAAAAATATTATTCGGAAAATACTTATACAACTCCTGCATCACATCATCTGACAATTTCG
>JAYVTL010000172.1:0-11387 GCA_043788845.1 Candidatus Uhrbacteria bacterium | reverse complement strand
CGACGCATCTTGCGCAGCTCTTCAATCGCCTTGTCCACTTCCTCCATCTTCACGGCATGCGCCTTACGATCCACCACTGGCTTCGAGTAATCTGCCATGGTCACCACATTCGGCATAGTAATGGCGATACACGTAAACTCCATATCCTGCCCCGGCACCAACTTCTGCACCGCCACTTCGGGCGAACCAATCGCTTCAATCGTATTATTCAAAATCGCTTTGACATACAAAGCACGCACTACTTTTTCAATCGCCGTTTCCCAAATCAGCATCTCGCCATACGCGCGCTTCACGTCTTCATACGACGCTTTACCTGGGCGAAAGCCCTGCAAAGGCTTGGCCGTCGAGATCTCTGCCACAGCTTGATCAAGATACGGCTTCGCTTCATCTGGCGTCACCGCAAATTTCAACTCAACGCGGCTTTGTGGCAATGGAGAAATGGTAGGATTCAACATATATTGGTTCGCGCAGGATAGCCAACATCGCACGAACAGTCAACCAGCGGGTAGAGGAGGCCTAAACGCATTATTTTATATTTCACCACCCCGTTTTCGTTCGCCCAATAAAAAACTCCCCCGACATCTCGGAGGAGTTTTTGTTCTCGCCTTACCGGATATACCCCAACGGATTCGTCCGCGCCCCATTGGTATACACCTCAAAGTGCAAATGCGTCCCCGTCGAGCGCCCCGTCGTCCCCATCATGGCGATCACTTGTCCACGTTTCACTTCATCGCCTTCCTTCACAAACATCTTCGACGTATGCCCATACCGCGTCTTCATCCCATTTGGATGATCGATCATAATCATCAAGCCATATCCACCCGTATTCCAGCCCGCCTTTTCAACCACCCCGTCATTGGCCGCATAGATCGGTGAGGAGAAGTCTCCATCGATATCTAGCCCCGTATGCTGCCAACCATAGTATTGCGTGATCGAATGTCCACTCGTCGGCCAAAACAACTTGCTACCCGACGTAGGTTCCGCATCTGGTGGTTTTGGTGTAGGTGTTGGTGTGGTGAAATCTTCAATCAAACTATCCGTCGACGGCGTGGCCACCGCCACCGCCGTTGGTTTTGCGACTGGCTTTGGCTTAATCACTACCGGTGGACGATTATTGGTGGTTGCATTCCCGTCATTATTTGTATCCGCACTTTCACGATTGCGTGCCAAAATCTGCGTTCGTGTCTGTTCAATCTCTGGCGGCGAGCCACCCGGGATCATAATCTCATGACCCAGCGCCAACTGGTCATTGCTCAAATGATTGTACGTCGCGATCTCACCCGCATCTGCGCCATAACGTGTCGCCAATTTCTCGAGCGTGTCGCCAGCTTTAATGGTCGCCAACATCCCCGAAGCCGGCGGAATCCGCAAACTATCACCAGGCCGAATATACTGCCTATCCGTCAAATTATTATTCCACAAAATCGTGCCCACATGCACGCCATACTTCTGCGCAATGGAGCTGATGGTATCACCATCCTGCACCACATAGGTCTCAGTCTTGCTGCGTGGTGCCACCGACCCGCTGGTTGGTGTATCTATATAAGGTTGTGCCGCAATCGAGCCCGGCACTGTCAGTGACGGCGTCCCCGCATCCTGGTTCACATCATAGTCAAAGTCCACATGCGGCAAACTCACAATCGTAGCACTCCCCAAATAATTTGAGCCTTTCACCGGCGCGGCTTGGTTCACCACTTCTTCCACTACTTCATTCTGCCCATCAGTCGCCAACGCAAATAACAAACTCTTTTGACCCACGTCCTGCGCATGCGCCTGACGACTGCCCAAATTCGCCACCAAGGTAATAATCACCATGGCCGCCAAAGTTCCATGCAATAAATAACGATTCGTAATCAAAAACAAAATAAAGCCGCGCGCGGGCAAGGCTAAACGTTGAATACGCAAACGCGTCGTCACCACCACTCGATACAAAGGCAGTACAAAAAAACGGACGAGGACTCGTCCGATTGGCGACAGCATGCGACCCAAGCCCTGCATAAGGGTTTCGAGACCGCGTTTCATCGTACGCACCAGGCGGAACAGCTTCACGCCCACCAAAGCGACGATCTTTTTAAATGGTGAATTTATCATTTTCGACGCTCGAGAAGATTATCGGAAAAGCCCATATCCGTCAAGAGTCAAAGGGTGAATTAGTGCTAATATTAGCCATTAAATCTCAGTAATTTGGCGGTATTGCAAGGCCTCTGACGCATGTCCCACCTCCACCAACTCCGACCCGGCCAAATCCGCAATTGTTCGGCTCACTTTTAACACTCGAAAGTACGCTCGTGCCGAAAGTCGAAATTTATCGACGGCCGTGCGCAACAAAGCCCGCGCCTCCGTCGTTGGCACAATCAATTTTCGTACCGCCTCACTCGTCAGTTCGGAATTCGTTATCATGTGCAAACTCGCATAGCGCGCAATCTGCCTGTCCCGCGCCGCCTGCACGCGTGCTCGAATATGTAACGAGCTTTCCCCCGGCTCCAGCTCGGTCAATTTGTCCGTCGGCACCTTAGGCACCTCAATCGCCAAATCAATCCGATCCAATAATGGCCCACTCAACCGCTTTGAATACCGACTCAATTGTATCGGCGTACAACTACACTCCCGCTCCGGATCCGTCGCAAACCCACACGCACAAGGATTCATCGCCGCCACCAACAAAAAGCGAGAAGGAAAACTCACCGTCCCTTGCGCGCGCGACACCGTCACAAATCCATCCTCCAACGGCTGACGCAAATGCTCAAGCACCGCCCGCGGAAATTCTGGCAATTCATCCAAAAACAAAATTCCCCGATGCGCCAAACTAATCTCCCCCGGCTTTGGCACCGACCCACCACCCACCAAGGCAATACTCGACGCACTATGATGCGGAGCGCGAAACGGTCGCGCCGACACATACCCCATCTTGGGCAAACTCCCCACAATCGAATGAATCCGCGTCACCTCCAGCGCTTCCTCTAGCGTCAGCCTCGGCAAAATCCCCGGCATTGCTCTTGCGAGCAGAGTTTTCCCCGATCCCGGCGGCCCCTGCAATAAAATATTATGCCCACCCGCCGCCGCTATCTCGAGCGCCCGCTTGGCCGACTCTTGTCCTCGTATCGAAGACATATCGACCACCTGTCGCTCCAGCGGCGTCTCCAAATCCAATGCCCGCGTTTCAAGTCGCGCCAATTCTTTCTCGCCTCGCACATGCTGCACCACTTCCGTCAGCGTCCGCGCCGCTCGAATGGTCAGCCCCGGCACCAACCTCGCCTCATCACCATTCCCCTCTGGCACAATCAATTCATCCACTCCCATCTTTGCTGCCAGTAGCGCCGTCGACAATACTCCGTGTACCTTCCGTAGCTCTCCATTCAACGCCAACTCCCCAATAAACATTCTGCGTAGCGGCGTCTCTGGCACATCGCCATTCGCCGTTAATATAGATACAGCAATCGGCAAATCATAACATGTCCCACTCTTCCGCAAATCCGCCGGCGCAAGATTGATGATCACCCGAATCCGTGGAAATCCCAGTCCGCAATTCTTCATCGCACTCTTCACTCGCTCTCGCGCCTCATGCACCGCCGCATCCGGCAATCCCACAATTAAAAACGCCCCCAACCCCGCACTAATATCCGCCTCCACTTGCACCTCAAACGCCTCTAACCCAAACAACGACGAACACAAAATAGGTATAGCCATAATAATTGTGGCCAGCCCCCCACCTCTCTATACCGCTACGCTGTTTTTTTCTCTTCGTCAATTTTTGCCAAAAGTTTTGCACTACGCTGTGAAAAAAAGACAAAACCCAAGGCACCCACCGTAATCCAAATGTCGGCGATATTAATAATCGACCGATCAAATAACAAAATCCAATCAAACACAAACCCCCACACCACCCGATCCATCAAATTCGACACCGCTCCAGCAAATATCAATGCGAGAAATACACTTTCCAATAACCGTCCCGCTCTGATCGTCCGCACCGCCAAACCCGCCACCGCCAAGCTAAACAATGACGTCACCACCAAAATAATCGGCATTGGTACCGCCAAATTCGCGATCAACCCAAAATTATGATGCACCGTCAAAGAAATAATCCGACCCATCGGCTGGATAGCAGGCCCTTCCTTCATCATGAACTGTTTTGTCACCCGATCAAACCAAAAAGCCGTCCCTGCAACCAGCAAGCTCGCTAGTCCAGAAACGGCTCTTGGATATTTCATTACAATTCTTGCGTCAAAATCTTCTTACAGCTGATGCAGCTCGACGACGACGGTCGCGCTTCCAAACGCTTCTCATCAATCAGTTGTTTGCAATACTTGCAGCTGCCATAGGTGCCGGCTTCAATTGCTTTCAAGGCACTTTCGGTATCACGCAATTCTTCTTCCAACTTTGCTTCCACCGACAAGTCATCCGCATATTCGGCAATCTCCGCCGCATTATCATCCTCGCTATTTCCTCCACTTTCTGGATAGGTCGCCTCATAATGCCCTGGGCGCGATGGATCCTCTTTGCCAAAGTCAGCCAATTCTTGCGTTAGCCGTTCCTTCTCGGCTACGAGAAGATCCTTAAAACGTTGAAGGTTGGTCGTAGTCATAGTTGTTGGCCACAATAATAGCGGCCTAACAAAAAAGCCGCAACTCTGCGGCGTCAAGCCCACCCGTTGAAATGTCGTGAATTTGAAAAGACCGCGGAGGGCCCTTAAGAGAAATAAGTGGTCACGCGGTCTTTAGACCGAGTATTTGGTTCTAGACGTCTTGGACGTGTTCGCTGGGTGCGAACGAGAGTCGAAAATCGAGACGAGGCTCGAAAGACATGTTGAACACGTAGACTTGGTCTATGTGAGTTCTGCTGCTTCGACCAGACCCTGGCGGTTCCTCAAGTAGATCCGAAGATCTATATAGGCGAGGTCGCCGAAATACATTGCATTTTTGTTTTGGGTTTTTGTCAGCTCTCGATAAATCGAAAGCCATGGGTCGAGTCAAGGCATGGAATTGACCGCCATCGAAGTGAATCGAGGGAGGTCCACCCCTTGCAGATGTGAAAGAGCGCTGATTGGAACAGACAATTCTGTCCAAATTGAGGAACAAACGAACGAGGAGGTAGTCGGCACGCAATGGCGCCACCGGTTTTGAAGCTTCACGATTTACGTGCGTGCTCCTGCAGAGAAAAGGAAGGTGCGAACCGTCCAAACTGTTTGGGCGTATCCGGGTGTTTCACCGAATGAATATATAATACCCTAAATTTCACTCTTCATCAATACCCACACCCCTGTGGATACAATCTGTTCTCTGTTAAGCCGCAGAAATGACTTATCAACAAGCTGGGGACAACTCAATCCACACAAATCTGTAATGCATCTCTCGTAATTCCCACGCGCACCGGCCCAAATGGCCACACCCAACTCTGCCCCGCACTGGCAATCGCCCGTAAGGTTGCTTGGCGCGAAAAATAGGCCAAGGTCTGTTCGCCGCAAGTCTCAATCACCGGCCGCTGGCTTTGTGTCGTGCTCGAGCTTTCAATCAGTAGCCGGTTATCAGCCAGCTGGATCAATTCCCCAGTCGGACTCGTCCACTCATGCGTCGAACTGGCCAGCGCTGTCTCGGGCAAGACCAACTCATCCATCAGCGTCCCATCCGGCAGCTCTTCTCGCTTCACATCAAAAATCCCAAAACTCGCCAGCATGGTCTGTGCCACCCCCACCGGCACCTCACCTTGATATCTAAACTCCGCCGACTGAATCCCATTTTCATCCAAAGTCAGTCCCAAGCTCTCTGGCTTCTCCTCAATCTTCCAGCCATGCCCCTGTTCCAACGCCGCCTGCGCCGCTCCCCAAGCGGTTGGCAAGGCTTCCAAATCCAACGACACATCTCCACCCGGCAATTCTTTTGGCGTAGTTTTAACCTTTTCTTCCAATACCACCGTCCGTCCAATGATCTCTCCCTGCAAACTCGCCCGCTCATCCGTCGGCGACAGTAATTTCACATACCCATGCCCCCGACCCACAGCCAACAACGCTCCCGGAAAAGCCGACAAGCGATGATTCATCGTTTTCGTCAGTGCTTCATCCGCAATCAGCGAAAACACCCCCACGTCTTCGCGCCAAGCGGCTGTTGTCTTTTGAAAGCGTGGCACAATGGCAAACGCCACCGCATGATCCGTCTTCCAAGTCGCACCCACCACGATTGGCGTCTTAGCCTCACGCAAACTCGCCCGCCAAATCTCCGGCAACGCATCCGATACCCCCGTCATCTTGCCAGAAAATCCCAACAAGACTGTTTGCTCCGGCACCGGCAATGGCACAAAGAATATCGCCAGTAGGGGAGACGCCACTATTCCCAAACCCAACATCAAAAACCCGAGCTTTATCAAAAAACCCACCACCGGATTCCGCGGCCCTTCACCATACGCCGCAATCGGGCTCGCATGCGAAGGCGTCAGCTGAAAAATTGGTTCCATTCTGCCCAAGGTAGCAGGCTTTCTCAAAAAGAAAAACCCTCCAGTCTTCACCGGAGGATTTTTTCTTTTCGTCTTTTTTGTTTATGGCAGATCAAATGGCTTGAACGGCTTCGGCGCTTCTCCCAGCGGACGTTCTGGTGGGCGAGGGGACCGTGGACGATCACCACTCGACGACGGACCGCGTCCACCGCTCGGTGGACCCGACCGCGGACGATCACGCAACGGCTGTTTATCCGATGCGCTTTCTTGATAACCCGGCGCGGCGCGTTTCATCGACAAGTTCAAGCGACCCATCGAGTCAATTTCATACACCTTCACCGTGACCATGTCACCAATCTTCACTACATCACCTACCTTGCCCACGCGTTCATTCGACATTTCGCTAATATGCACCAAGCCTTCTTGCTTTGGCGCAATTTCCACAAACGCCCCAAAGTCCATCAAGCGCGTCACCGGACCCGTGAACACTTCACCGACCGCAATTTCGCGCGTCAGTTGCTTCACCCAGTCCACCGCTTTCTTCATGCTATCTGGATTCAGCGCGGTAATCATCACCAACCCATCATCTTCAATATCAATCTGCACATTACAGGTATCGATAATCTCATTAATCATCTTGCCGCCCGGCCCGATCACATCGCGAATGCGCTCTGGATTAATCTTAAAGCTCTCAATCCGTGGCGCCCACTTCGACAATTCTGCACGAGGAGCCGGAATCGTCTTCTCCATCACCTCGAGAATCTGCAAGCGACCGGTATACGCCATGGAAATAGCGTCTTTCACTACCTCCATCGGGATCCCATGCGTCTTGGTGTCCATCTGAATCGCCGTAATCCCAGCGCGTGTGCCAGCAACTTTGAAGTCCATCCCACCATGTCCGTCTTCCAAATCCTGCAAGTCGTTAATGACACGAAAGCGACCCGTCGCTTCATCAGACGCGCAACCCATGGCCACGCCAGCCACCGGTGCCGAAATCGGCACCCCAGCATCCATCAAGGCGAGAGTTGAACCACACGTAGCGCCCATCGAAGAAGAGCCATTTGACCCAAGCACCTCGGACACCACGCGAATTGTGTACGGAAATACTTCACGATCCGTCGGTAACACGGCTTGGAGCGCACGCTCAGCCAATGCCCCATGACCAATCTCACGCCGACCCGGCCCACGATTCCCCTTGGTTTCACCCACCGAATAACTTGGGAAATTATAATGATGGAAATACCGCTTCTTGGCCTGGAACTCCATGGTATCAAGCGTCTGTTCCATCCCCGGCGAACCTAGCGTCACCGCAGACAGCACTTGCGTCGAACCACGCATAAACAAACCAGAGCCATGCGTGCGCGGCACAAAGTTAACCCAAGCTTGCAACTCACGAATCTCATCCAACTTGCGACCATCCGCCCGACGGCCTTCATCGAGAATCATCTTGGTAATCTCGCTATCAACAAAGTCATCGACAATTTCCATCGCCTTCTTGCGATCATCCTTCGACACACTCTGCGCAAGAAGATGCGCATCCGTCTCTGCTTTCAAACGCAAAACGGCGTCCTTGCGATCCGCTTTCGTCTTGAGTGGGTTTGCAAACAAGGTCGTTGCTGTCTTGGTCGTCATGAATTCACGCGCCATCTCATGCAACTTTTCGCGTGCCTCACGCTCAGCTTGTTCTTCTGGCGACTTCGCAGAAAATGGATCCGCTTTTTTCTTGCCGACTGCAGCCTGCACCTGGTTGATCAATTCGATCACTGGCTTCAACTGTTCAAGTCCCCAAGCAATGGCCGCTGTCATATCAGCTTCTGACACTTGGCTCGCGCCAGCTTCAAGCATCAGGGTTTTGTCATTCACCCCAGCCACCACCAAATCAAGATCGCCCTCGGTCGTTTCCTGATACGTCGGATTCAAAATAAATTTGCCTTCCTTGCGTCCCACACGCAGTGCCGCCAGTGGACCAGCCCACGGAATATCCGACATCATCAACGCGCACGCCGCGCCAATCAACCCCGGAATATCCGCATCGTTTTCTTGGTCATGCGAAATGACGGTCGCCACCACCGCAATTTCATTGCGCATGCGATCATCAAACAGCGGACGAATCGCCCGGTCAATCAAGCGACCAGACAGCACAGCCTCGTCGGTCGGTCGGCCTTCGCGCTTAATAAAGCGCGAGCCCTTGATGCGACCAGCGGCGTACAAACGCTCCTCAAAATCCACCGCCAGTGGAAAGAAATCAAGACCTTCACGCAAACCACCCATGGTTGCCGTACACAACACCACGGTGTCTCCATATTGCACCGTACACGAACCACTCGCTTGTTGCGCGAGCAGCCCCGTCTTGATCGACAAGGTGCGGCCACCCCATTCGATCTTAAACTCTTTTTCAGTTGTCATACCAAAACAATATATTCCCTCTCCTCGAGACGAAATCCGCCAATGCGGATCGATGTCTCGAGGCGAGTGTAAGTTAATTTCAGAACTGCCTTCCCCAATGGACGGTCATCCTGAGTGAAGCGGGGATCACGCGATCCCAACTCGGCTCAAGCTCGGAAACCAAGGGTCTCCGTTAAAACGTCACTCGTATCTTGCGCGTATCATCCCCCTCGTCGCTATCCTTCTTCGCTGGTTTGCTCTTTGCTTTCTTCGCGGGTTCCACCGCGGGCACCTTTTGCACCGGCTTTGGGAGTTTTTCCACTTTTTGCATCACCGGGATATCTTCCAACTCATCCGCCACATGCCGGTCACGCGGCGCCATCCCGCGTCGATACCGACCACCCATCAACAATTCCTCTCCTTCGCTCGAGATATCAAAAAATCGATCACACACATCTTTCAATTCTGCATTGGTCGATTCTGCAAACGCCGCCACTTCCACAATCACCCCACGACCATGAAGATATTCCACCAATGGCACAAAATCTCCATCGCCCGTCATCAGCACAATCACATCCACCTTCTCACCCAGCTTCACGGCATCAACCGCCATCCCCACATCCCAGTCGGCTTTCTTGGCACCACTCGCAAACTCTTGCACATCTTTCGACTTCAATTCAATCCCCGCATTTTGCAAAGCATCAAAAAAACCTTGCTCTTCTCCCGACTTCGATTTCGCCACGTAGGCAATCGCCCGAATAATCGGCCGATGATCCGCCACCAAATCCACCGCTCGCCCAAAATTCAAACGCGCGCCATGGATATGCTTGGCGCTATGGTACATATTTTGCGTATCAATCAAGAACGCGACCCGCTGGTCAATCCGAGTTTGCTGCATCTGCATAGTGAAAACCTCACAACGGAGGCAAACCAACCATTAAAAAAAGCTAACTTATCCCAGCAGTATAGCGAAAATAGCCTCACTTGTCAACCAACGTACTCATTTAGTATTCATTAAACATCCCGCCCCCCCGACCCCGCCCATCCTCCGCTCAAAGAAGTATTAGTGTCTGTCTGTATGTCTGTCCCCAAAAAAACAAACGTAGAGTGAGCGTGGGTGACGTCGAGAGTATTTTCTCGAAAACTTTTTAGCAGAAAAGTTCTTCGAAAAATGCGATCGCCGGCAGGCCCTACGCGAAAATCCTTTTTTGGTTAGCTTCTTAGTTTTTTAGCTGATCCCAACGAACTTCCACCCAACAACGATTCTCATCCAAACGCCCTTACAAGAAAGGCTCTTGGACTCGAAGAGGAATATTTATAGTGATAAACATTTCTCGAGCGATGTATTGCCAATTGCAATCATCAGTTTGAGTGAGGTCTTGAAAATTTTCAAGATGTATCACTGCAAGAAAAGAACAAACTTACGACCAAAGGATAAGAGCGAAATCTGCAACCGCAACGGCCCAATCGCGCCATACTGACGCTCATAGTAAAACCCAGTCTCTCGGAGCACCGATGCTCGATAGGTATACGTGACCTTGGTTTTCAAGGCGAGCGACAAGCTCGACCACTCTCCGCGCACCCAGGCCAGTCCATACAAAAAGTACTCTGGCGAAAACCGCTGGGGAGCTCGGAACGTGTCATCACGATGACACAGGCCACAGCAACACGCCCTCGGATGCACCATCGACACCTGATGCCCGGCGCTCTTGATCCCGTACGCAAAGCTCACAATGCTATAGTCGCGGCCCAGATTAACATCCAAGGCATTCTTGACCTCAATGTAAGGATCCGTCGAATACTCCCGACCTCCATACAGCACCCGCACCCGCTGCTCATTGCGCAGATTCGCCGCCCGAAAAATAGTAACGTGTCCCATCCTAGCCTCCTTATTCCCCACGAGAAAAGCCTCGCAGGATCAATGAATATACAGCAAAATAGGGTTTTTGTCAACCCTAATCTCCTTCTAAAATACTGAATGAAAAACGCCCGTCGTGCATGGCACGAACGGGCGTTAGAGTGGAGAGTCTGGCCTAGTTAGCCGTGCGCATTGGCGGATCGGCCTTGAACTGCGGCATTTTCCCATCGAGCATTTTCTCGAACTCTGCCTGGGACATCCGGGTCTGTACCTTAGATCCATAGTCAGCGCTGTGGTCCATTTCGGTGAAGTGGGCCTCCCGGTTGTCGGTGTTGAAGTCCACCACCCAGCCGCTGGGGCAGGACAAAACTCCGCGAGGTGAATCCGTGCACCAGGCCTCGCCCTGCACCAACTTTGTCTTGCAGCGCAGGTCAAAGCTGATCAAATCCTGTTTGCCAACACGCCCCTTCGTGGCCGCGCTTCCAATCACTGAACATTTCCCCGCCGCCACCTCGCTGCGCGGAATCCCGGTCGTGATGCTGCAACCAGCCAACACGCAAACCATCCCAATCAAAGTGCGAATATTCATCGTGGCCTCCTTTTTCTGACGTTTGGTACTTCCTCAATATCAAAAAAACCCAAAATTGTCAACCCCCCACCCATACATCAAGCACCAAAAAACTTCACACTTTCTCTCAAACAAAAAACCCCGGGAGCA
>JAYVTL010000171.1:0-1544 GCA_043788845.1 Candidatus Uhrbacteria bacterium | reverse complement strand
ATGAACTTTGGAAGGCTGAACGATAGTGCTACGTGTTGCCGTAAGCCAGCGAAAGCGGGCAGCTATATCTAATTTTGCAATTGGTCCCGCAGTACTATCAGCTCATTCAAAACACGAATAAAATCTCCATAGGCCGCACTTTCTTTTGAAGCAATCAATGCAATTCTTTGCGGAAATCTGGGCAACAGTCTTTTTCGTGTTGCATCAAACATGCCTTCTTTTTCCAAACGCGCATGCAACATCGCTAATGCTTTGCGCAACTCACCTTCGCCAGCTAATTCAACGCGTTCTGCGGACAGCGAAAACTTTCCATACTTGGGATACACCCGCGGCGTGCCAAATACGCGTACGCGAAATCCATCTTCAACCGGCACTTTCAATTGCCAGACCGTCATGAACACATTCACCAAAGCCTTATCATCTTTTAAATCAAAAGACACCCATTGCCCTTGAGACACGCGATAGCCCGAAACTTCGCCTTCAATCGCAATTTCTTCTCCACCCCAAGTTTCACGCAGAGTGAGATTCACCACTTCCACAAATTCTGACACAGCGAGCACGCGCATAGGATTATGGCTTTCTTACCACACCTTTCGATTTTGCGCTCGGATCATTTGGCAAGTCTGTACTAATCACATTCGCCGTTTGCGAAATCGCATCCATGATAAAAGAATCTGTCGCTTGAAAACGCGTTTCACCCAACAATGAAGCGAACCTTCCGGCATCCGCCATAACTGGTGTCAATCGTACATCGAAAAAGGCATTCGCTTCTTGAATATCACCCGGCATCCGATTCAATGTCCATGTCACCGCATGTACCGCCGGATCAAATGAGATCACCCCCGCCGAAGAAGACGCCGTATTCGTCCATTCCACATTTTTAGGCAACACCGCCGTCGCCGTAATCGTCCGCAATTCATGCACCGTTTTATTCAATGACCAATTGATGCGATACGTCGTCGGCTGTCCCACCATCGGTGGCAATGGTCCTGATCCCACCGGCACACCCTCCTTTGAAGTATACCGAGCCTCACTAGTAAACCGCACATCCGATCGATAGCGAAACTGCATCGGTCGCGTCCGGATCACCCGCGTAATCTTGCTTGAACTAGCCGCGCTCACCGTCATGGTCGCCTCCGCAGTCACCTGCACACCCAAACCCGTGCTCGAAGCCGCCGGCACCGCGCCCACACTAAAATCAATCGTCCCATCTTGTTGCGGCACCAACTTCGCCAACGCCCCGATACTATTTTTATTCCACACCATATCACTCCCACTCCGTGTACCCGAACTCCCAATCTCTAATCGACTCCAATCCACCAACGCATTCGTACCTTTTTTCGCCGCCGTTGAAGTTGAAACAATCGGTTCAAACAACACGCGAAGTGAAACATCCTGCAGCTCTTCTGGTGACAAATTTTCATACCCTAATGAAAAATGAATCATCTCCCCATAATCGATGGCACGATCTGTATCTCCACCATTCGCCACCAGCTTTAAAGATAAATCCCCGGCTGACACTGCCACCGTCGCGTCTTCACGTT
>JAYVTL010000170.1:0-3585 GCA_043788845.1 Candidatus Uhrbacteria bacterium | reverse complement strand
GCCACCAAAACCCCCATTCTCAAAAGCCGCCGAGCCAAACTGGTCGTATTGTTTGCGCTTTTGCGCATCGCCCAAGACTTGATAGGCTTCGTTTACATCCTTAAACTTTTGTTGGTCGCCACCTTTGTCTGGATGATGCTCATGCGCCAAACGACGAAATGCTTTTTTGATTTCGTCGTCCGTCGCCGCATTGCTTACACCAAGAGTTTTGTAGAAATCTTTTGCCATGTTTATACCTGTGGTTTATTGCCACCTTCATAGCGCGCTTTTTCCCACTGTTCCAATGTCCGATGCAAGGTTTCAATCAATGCTTTCGCGGTGAAGTGATTCAAGAAGATACGCGAGACGAGTTGCGCAGGTTGACTCGCAGTGTTGACGTGGGACAAAAAGTCGATCACGACATCACGTTCTTGCGAGGTGATCGAGAAGGCATTGGCATAGCGGCCTTTGAGATCTTTGGCGTCGGCTTGGACGTTGAGTTGATTGTTTTGGTCTGGCATATGTTTTTTTGTTGGGGCGCGGTTTCCGCGCCCTGTTTGAACGATATTTTTTTATTGTAGGGGCGCATGCCATGCGCCCGGTTCTGCGTCGGTCTGATCGAATGGGCGCATGGCATGCGCCCCTACGTTTTTATTCCTGTTTGAACTCCCCTTCTTTTGGTTCGTCGTCTTTCTTTTCTGTGTTGTCCGCAGGTGCACCATCGGTTGGTGTTTCGTTTGCTACGGTTGAGCTGGCGTTTTGTTGTTTCTTGTACATGGCTTCGCCAACTTTTTGGCCAGCGGTGGCCAGTTCGTCGCCGGCTTTTTTGATGGCTTCGACATCGTCGGTGTCTTTGAGCTGCTTGAGTGCTTCGAGTTTTTCTTCGACCAGTTTTCGATCGGCTTCGTCAACGTCGGTTGCTTCCTTTAACATTTTTTCGGTGGTCCAGATCATGGAGTCGGCCATGTTTTTGGCTTCAACAACTTCGCGGCGCTTTTTGTCGCTGTCGGCATTCATTTCTGCTTCTTTTTTCATGCGCTCAATTTCGTCTTTGGACAAATTGGTTGAGGCAGTGATGGTAATTTTTTGTTCTTTGTTGGTGGCCTTGTCCACGGCTTTGACTGAAAGAATGCCGTTGGCATCAATGTCAAAAGACACTTCGATTTGCGGCACGCCTCGTGGCGCGGTTGGCAAACCCGAGAGGGTGAAGCGACCAAGTGAACGGTTATCGGCAGCCATGTCACGTTCGCCTTGCAGAACGTGGACTTCAACCGAGGTCTGGCCATCGGCAGCCGTCGAAAAAATCTGCGACTTGCTGGTTGGAATGGTGGTATTGCGTTCAATCACCTTGGTCATCACCGAGCCCATGGTTTCGATCCCGAGGGAAAGTGGCGTGACATCGAGCAAGAGCAATTCGCCCTTGATGTCGCCTTGCAAGTTGCCGGCCTGAACAGCCGCACCAACAGCGACCACTTCGTCTGGATTGACCGAGACATTTGGTTTTTTGCCAAAGAATTTTTCTACGGCTTGTTGCACCATCGGCATGCGTGTCATACCACCGACAAGAATCACTTCGTTGATATCGCCGGTTGAAAGCTTGGCATCGGCCAATGCCTTCTTGCATGGCACAAGGGTTTTCTCGACAAGCTCACCAACCAATTCTTCCATTTTTGCGCGCGAAAGTTTGAGCAATAAATGCTTTGGACCATTGGCGTCACTGGTAATGAAGGGTTGATTGATTTCGGTTTCCATGGCGCTCGACAATTCGATCTTGGCTTTTTCTGCGGCTTCTTTCACACGCTGTAGAGCCAAGGTTTGCGTCGACAAGTCCATGCCTTCGGATTTTTTGAATTCGTCGATAATCCATTTGATCAAAACTTGGTCAAAGTCATCACCACCAAGGTGGGTATCGCCGTTGGTTGCTTTGACTTCAATCGTATTTTGATTGGTGACGGCATCGAAAGCGATCTCGAGCACCGAGACGTCAAAGGTTCCACCACCCAAGTCGTAGACCACGATCTTTTCATCTTTCTTGCGATCAAAACCATAGGCAAGCGCAGCTGCCGTTGGTTCGTTGATGATGCGCGAAACTTTGAGGCCGGCAATTTCACCCGCGACCTTGGTGGCTTGGCGCTGTGAGTCGTCAAAGTAGGCTGGTACGGTGATGACAGCTTCGGTAATCTTCTCGCCTAAACGTGCTTCGGCATCGGCTTTAATCTTTTGCAAAACCATGGCCGAGACTTCTTCGGGCGAATATTCTTTGCCGTTCATGACAATACGAATGGCGTCGCCGTTCTTGACGACTTTGTAAGGCAACCATTTCAAGTCGCGTTGCACTTCGGCATCATCCCAGCGACGACCGATCAGGCGCTTGGCGCTGAAGATGGTGTTTTCTGGATTGACGACGCCTTGGCGTTTGGCGATTTGACCGACGAGGCGCTCCCCAGTTTTGCTGGTCGCAACCACCGATGGCGTTGTTTTGGCACCTTCTGAATTATCAATCACTTTAGGCAAACCACCTTCAACGACGGCAAAGCAGGAGTTGGTGGTACCAAGGTCGATTCCAAGAATTTTAGGCATAGTTATTCGTTATCAAGTTCAATTTTAATGGTTTGAGGTTTATCTGCTTCGAGTTTTGGGAATTCAATTTTGAGGATACCGTCTTTGAAACCGGCCTTGGCTTTTTGTTGATCGACGCCGAGAGGGAGAGCGACCTGGCGCATGAAGGAGCCGGAGCGGATCTCTTTGCGATAATAATTTTTTTCGTCGATTTCGGTTTTACGTTCGTTTTTGCCGCGGATGGTGAGCACGCCATTGTCGATAGCGAGTTCGACATCACCGGGTAATACACCTGGCAAAGCGGTTTCAATGACGACTGCGTGATCTTTGTCGTAGACATCGATGGCTGGCACCAGACCGCCGCGTTGCGTTGTGGGCAACATCGACTCGTGCAGTTTATCCATGGCGTCGAATGGTTCGAAGAAAGGTGACCATTTGATAAGTGACATAGCGTTTAGTTTTGAGTGACGATGACTTTTGCCGGACGTAATAACTTGCCTGACAGCGACCAGCCACTTTGCATGACGCGGACAATAGTGCCATCGGTATGGTCGGCCTGGGCTTCTTGGCCGACGGCTTCGTGGAGGAGTGGATCGAATTGGCCATCGGTTTTTACCTTCTCGAGACCAATTTGTTGGAAGGCATTTTCCCACAAACCGCGCACCGCTTTGACGCCGACCAACCAGTTGTCGAATTTTTTCCGTTGTTCTTCTGGAAGTTGCGCGGTATCTGGCGTGAAGTTGAGAGCTATTTCAAATTGGTCGACGGCGGGCAGCAATTCTGACAACAAGCGCTCATTGGCGTACTTGGAATATTCTTGCTTTTCACGTTCGTGATCTTTTTTTATGTTGGCGTAATCAGCTTGCGCGCGTTTCCAGCCGGCGAGATATTCTTCGCACTTTTGTGCGAGATCACTGGCGGGTTGTGGCTGATCGTCGAGGATGTCTGTATCTTCCATAGATTTATTCATGATTCAAAATTTCTTTGGCGGCAGCGAGTAAGGTGTGGGCGGCGCGATAATTCATACGCAGTGGACCGAGCACCGAG
>JAYVTL010000169.1:0-2556 GCA_043788845.1 Candidatus Uhrbacteria bacterium | reverse complement strand
CGACGAATGGGTGTTCGTTGATCCGGGACATGAGTGATGGGACGCTGACGGCGAATTCAAAAGCGACGTATGCGTTTGCACATGCGCAAAATGATACGGTGGTGTCGCCGATTGACTGTCAAAAGGATACGACGAATAAATATTGTAAGGAGGCGGGAGTGTGTACCAATGTGACTTGCGAAGGCTTTGGCTGTAATGCGAGTGTGGTAAAAGACATGTTGTATAAGAGCTGTACGATAGATGCGAACTGTGCGAGCAATGTGCTGTTTGCGGATGTTAAGGGTACTTGTCAGCAGAATGATTCGAATTTAGTGGTGCATGTGCGTTTGGATCGTGATTGCCAGGAATGGTTTGGCTGTAAATCTGGCGAAACGGTGTATGACGATTCGCAGCAAAAGTATGTAGATATTTGTACGAATTATGATTTGTGTGACCAGGCTGGTGGAGCATCGCAGGGAGCGTTTTGTAGCCATTATGTTGATCGGAGCAAGAATCAGCCATTGCCAAAGAAGATAACCGATCCGCATTATGAGCCGGTATTGCGCGCGGGGACCTTCTTTAATGATCAGAGTTATTCATTGCGCCCAACCAATTTTAGCGATGCTGAATATGGTGGATATTCGATTCCAAACCGTTATCAAATATCGGATATGACAACGCGCCGGGTGGGGTATGAGATTTTGATCGACCAAAATCCAAATCGCGCGAAAGATTTTACTGATGATTATCGCTTGGTGGCGGGGATTTCGATTCCAGATCGAGCGTCGACAATCATTGACCCGGCATATCCGAAGTTGCATTTGTGCCAAGATGATACAAACAAGCAGATTGGGTACTATAATATTGGGGAAAAACCGGCTAAGTGTTATTTGGTGATTGATTCGCCGCTGACCCAGGTGGTGAGTGACGTGAATGGTGGGGCAAAGGGGAGCCCACGCAATGCGCAGGCGATTGCGACCATTTTAGAACAAGATAAGAATTCTCCGCAGAGTATTTTCATGAATACGGTGATGCCGGGGGCAGAATGTAAGGCGTATCCAGCAATTGATTCGCCATTCTCGAATCAATTTGTGAGTGAATGGGATACGACGGTGCAACCAAATCGGGTGAAGGCGTATGTGAAGGGATATGAAGGGGTTGCGCACTGTGAAAAGGGTGAAGATTGTTCGTGCCAGTATACGAAGGTGTCGTATGGAGGAAAGGACACGGCATTGACGGCAAATGCAAAATATTTTGCGGTGAATTCGCAAAATGCGCCGCCACAAGGGATTTGTGTGGGAGGGGATCAGGATGGGGCGGCGTGTATCCCGGATTCAAAGCAGAATGTGGATCCGAATAATCCAACGGTGCAAACCGTCAATGAAGTTTGTGGACAAAGTGGCAGCTGTTCACCATTAGGTGGATCTAGTTTGGTGCGTGGTTTGAGTGGATATTGTTTGCAGCATGATGTGGCCGAAGTATTGGGCAAGGAAGGCTTGTACCAATGTTTGACGTGGCATCCGCAGCCGGTGTCATTTGGGTCGAAGGATGTGTATCACTACAGCCCAACGGTGGGGTATACGCCACCGTTGAATTCGGGGGAATATTATTGTGCGGCGTTTGTGGGGAAGGGGAAGGAAGGGATTACTTTAAATGATGCGAAGACGGGTTTGCAGCCTGCTGGTCAGAGCGGTGGTTTGATTTATGATGAGCGTTGCATGAATGGGAACTATAAAGAGCCAATTGTTGGAGGATGGACCTACTCACAGATCTTTGAACATTATGGTAAAGGTGGGCCAAAATCCGATAAGTATGGAGACGGTGGCCCAGTTGGACCTTCTGGAAGTACTGCATCGGCGTTTACGGCGCCATTAGCATCTTGCAGTAATATTGATGGATCGGATATTCGAAAGAGTGTCGCGGCGACGGCTGAATGTGGTGGTTCGAAGTCGTATGCGTTGGGACGTGGTCAGGTAGCCCTTATGCAACATGTAGGTGACCCAAGTGGGTTTTTGAATGGACAATTGAATAATTTCACGCAAGCAATGAAATATTTCTCCCAGTCTTTGAAAGATATATTTAGCGGTAAGATTTGGCAGAGTGTGGTGAACTCATTTAAATCAATCGGTTGTAGTTTGGGTATAAATGTTGGAAGCAGCTGTGATCCACCGGGAGTGAAGGGTACAATTGCTTCGTGGAAGATGCGTACATATAATCGTGCTAGCTTTGCTGTGCCAGAAGCTTCAATTAATGGATATACGGAACCTTTTCGTTCAGGCGAAACATCTGAGGATGTGGTGGTCGGAACGGGTAATAACGAATCTGGTTTGCCATCGAGTATGGATATGCTGTCTTATACGTCGGATCCAAAAACCTTTCGGTTGATTACGACAGGTGAAGGGTTGACGCATTCGTATTCTGAATACTTTATTTTAGCCAGTCAGCCGTATATGCAAACGCTATTGAATGCGATTGCGCCTTCTGCTGTTAATGGTGATAATATTTATGAGTCACAATTGGGTTATTTCCGGTTTACTGTACCGCAGCCATCAAATCAAAATACTGATTTTGCAGATG
>JAYVTL010000168.1:0-6951 GCA_043788845.1 Candidatus Uhrbacteria bacterium | reverse complement strand
TGGTGTGAGTCATGACGACCTCCTTTTTGGTTGAGAAGAACGATAAAGAAACCTAGCCTATTTTTGCGAGAATGTCAAGGGAAGGGTCGCAGATTCCAGCTTCGTAGTCTAACAAAAATCCCGACTTTCGTCGGGATTTTGCTTGGATCTTATTTCTTATTTGCAGCGCGCTTGGCACGCTTGGCGGCACGTTTCGTCTTGAGCGTTGGGCGAGTGCCTTTGAGCTCAGCGGTCATCTTCTTGAGCGTTTTAATGGTGCGTGCAGAAACACGAACCTTCACCCCCGAAATACGCAGGGTTTGCAAGTTCACATTTTGGCGGCGCTTGGTTGCGCGATTGGAGTGACTTCGCGTTTGGCCGAAGTTCGCACGTTTGCCGGTAAGCTGGTCAATACGAGACATAGAAGTATGGCGGAATACTACACGCATCCTGTATCCTTGGCAAGTCCCCGAGCTAAGCTCGGTCATCTCTATGTTTCAACTCCTCTTTTCCCAGCCCCTCGTTTTCGCCGTTTGGATCGTGGCGTTTATCTTGTCTTTGTCGGTTCATGAGTTTTCCCATGCCTGGGTGGCTGAACTATTGGGGGATTCGACGGCCAAACGCCTTGGTCGTCTCACCCTCAACCCGGCCGCGCATATCGACCCCATGGGCTTACTCTTGGTCGTCATGGTCGGCTTTGGCTGGGGAAAACCAGTCCCTTTCAATCCCTATAACCTGAAATGGCCCAAATGGGGCCCGGTTTTGATCGCTTTCGCCGGCCCGTTTAGTAATTTTCTGTTCGCGGTGATAACCACCATTCTCTACGCCTTCCTCGCTCCAAGCCTGGGAGAGGGGAATTTATTGGGGATTTTTCTGCTAATCATGGCCCAGCTAAATATCGGACTTTTAGCCTTTAACCTCATCCCGCTCCCGCCCCTGGATGGCTCCAAGGCTTTAATCGCGCTCCTTTCAAGTCCGCGTTTTCAGCAAGTTCGCACCTTCATCGAAACCCGAGGTCCAATTATTCTGCTCCTGCTCGTAATCGCCGATTCTTTCAGTAATCTAGGCTTTTTCTCGAGAGTCTACGGCTTCGCGACCCACTTGGTCCTGTCAGTCGTGACCATGATTCACCCAGGCTCTTGACGGTTTGCGCAGAACGCTGCTATATTTCGGCCATCTTTTTGACTCTCATGCCTACTATCAACCAGCTCGTCAAACAACCCCGCCGCACGACCAAGGCCAAATCCAAGAGCCCGGCCATGCAGTTTAAGTACGACTCTTTGCACCGCAAGCGCACCGAGTATCGCCGTGGTTCTCCATTTAAGCGTGGCGTGTGCACCAAGGTGACCACCATGACCCCAAAGAAGCCTAACTCCGCTATCCGTAAGATCGCGCGTGTCCGCCTCTCGAACGGGATGGAAGTCACCGCCTATATTCCAGGTGAAGGCCACAACCTTCAAGAACACTCCATCGTGATGTTGCGTGGTGGCCGTGTGAAAGACTTGCCAGGTGTGCGCTATCACATTGTCCGCGGTGTCTACGATGCGCAAGGCGTGTCTGCCCGTCGTCGTGGTCGCTCGCTCTATGGCGCCAAGCGTCCAAAGGAAGCCAAGAAATAACTGACTGAACTATGCGCGGAAAACAAGCCCCAAAACGAAAAATCCTTCCGGATCCAAAATACGCGTCGACCGTCGTCGCGAAGTTTATCAATAATGTCATGGAACGCGGCAAAAAGTCCGTGGCCCAGGCTATTGTCTATCAAGCCTTCCAGACCTTGGAAGACAAGACAAAAAAGCCAGCCATCGATGTTTTTAATGAAGCCATGAAAAATGTCTCACCTTTGCTTGAAGTCAAATCCAAGCGCGTGGGTGGTGCCAACTATCAAATCCCAGTCCAAGTGCGCGCTGAACGCCGCAACCAATTGGCCTTCCGCTGGATCTTGACCGCCGCACGTGCCAAAAAAGGCAAACCAATGGCAGAAAAATTGGCCGCCGAACTGCTCGCTGCCGCTGAAAACACCGGTGACGCCGTCAAAAAGAAAGCGGATGTCCAGCGCATGGCCGAAGCCAACCGCGCCTTCGCGCACTTCGCGCGCTAGGTCGTATGGACGATTCAGCCACCAACAAACAAACCAAGTAAATTCCCGAGACACAGGACACATGTTCCTGTGTCTCTGCGTCTCAATCAAAAAACGTATTTAATAAAACCTCTATGCCTCGCGAATACTCCCTCCACAACACTCGTAACTTTGGGATCATTGCCCACATCGACGCCGGTAAAACCACCGTCTCTGAACGTGTGCTTTTTTATACTGGCCGCAAACACAAAATTGGCGAAGTGCATGAAGGTGCCGCCACCATGGACTGGATGGAACAAGAACGCGAACGTGGTATCACCATCACCGCCGCTGCCACCACCTGTTTTTGGAAGGGGAATCGCTTGAACTTGATTGACACTCCAGGTCACATCGACTTCACCATCGAAGTGCAACGCTCCTTGCGCGTGCTCGACGGCGCCGTGACCGTCTTCGACGGCGTGGCCGGCGTGGAACCACAATCCGAAACCGTCTGGCGCCAAGCCGACAAATATCAAGTGCCACGCATTTGTTTTATCAACAAGCTCGACCGCATGGGCGCTGATTTTATCAAAGGTGTGGAATCCATCCGCAACCGTTTGAACAAGAGCTCGTATCCTATCCAGTTGCCAATCGGTGCAGAAAGCGGCTTCAAAGGCATCATCGACCTCATCACCATGAAGGCCGAAATGTACAAAGATGAAATGGGTTTGGATTTCGAGGAAAGCGAAGTGCCCGCTGACATGCTCGACGCCGCCAAAAAAACTCGTGGCGAATTCTTAGACGCCTTATCAGAAACCGACGAAGCCTTCATGAACAAATATCTCGCCGGCACCGAAATGTCGGTCGATGAAATTCGCACCGCCTTGCGCAAGGCCGTCATCAAGCAAGAAATTTTTCCAATTTTGTGTGGCTCAGCCTTGAAGAACAAGGGCGTACAATTTTTGCTCGACGCCGTCAATTACTACCTCCCTTCCCCACTCGAGATTCCAGCCGCCAAGGGCCACGACGTCGACGACGAAGAAAAAATTATCGAATGTCCAGCCGATGACAATGCGCCATTCGCCGCGCTCGCCTTCAAAGTCATGTCCGACCCCTTCGTCGGTAAGCTCGTGTTCTTCCGCGTATACTCGGGCAACATTGCATCAGGTTCGTATGTGTTGAACTCCGCCACCGGTGAACGCGAACGCATCGGCCGCATCGTGCGCATGCACTCCAATGAACGTGAAGATGTGGACCATGTCTACGCCGGTGAAATCGCCGCAGCCGTAGGTTTGAAATCAACCTTCACCGGTCACACCATCTGCGCCGAAGACCACCCTGTCGTTCTCGAATCCATTGTCATTCCAGAGCCCGTGATCGAAATTGCCATTGAACCAAAGACCAAAGCCGACCAAGAAAAAATGGGTGTCGCCTTGCAAAAGCTCGCTGAAGAAGACCCATCCTTTCGTGTCCGCACCGACGAAGAAACCCTCCAGACCCTCATCGCCGGTATGGGCGAACTTCACCTCGACATCATCGTCGATCGCATGAAGCGCGAATTTAAAGTCGAAGCCAACGTGGGTAAACCACAAGTATCGTACAAAGAATCGCTCAAGAAGCCAGCCGAAGCTCAAGGCAAATTCATCCGCCAATCGGGTGGTCGTGGTCAATACGGTGACTGCTGGATCCGCTTGGAACCACAGGAACGCGGCAAGGGCTACGAATTCGTCGACGAAACCAAGGGTGGTGTCATCCCGCGCGAATTCATCCAACCAATCAACAAGGGCATCCAGGAATCACTCACGCGTGGTGTAGTCGCCGGCTACTTATTCGTCGACGTCAAAGCTACCGTCTACGACGGTTCCTATCACGACGTTGACTCCTCTGAAGCCGCCTTTAAAATCGCCGCTTCAATGGCCTTCCGTGCTGCCGCTGAAAAAGGTGGTGTCGCCATTCTCGAGCCAATCATGAAAGTCGAATGTGTCACGCCAGAACAATACATGGGTGATGTCATCGGCGACCTCAACTCCAAGCGCGGTCAAATCAACGAAATGACCGATCGCATGGGCGCCAAAGTCATTGACGCCTTCGTCCCACTCGCCGAAATGTTCGGCTATGCCACCGCGCTCCGTTCCATGACTCAAGGTCGCGCGTCCTACTCCATGGAGTTTGACCACTACCAAGAAGTCCCACAAAACGTGCAAGCGACGATTATCGAAGGTCGCGCGAAGAAGTAAAAAATCGGAAAGAAAAAAGCCCCGGTCCTCATGATCCGGGGCTTTTGTTTAGTAGTGCGACTCTCTCGGTGTCGAAATGTTCCATGCTTGTTCCGGTGTATCGCGAGTCAGCTGAACCGCCATCTTGGGACGGAGGTCGACTGTCTTGATGGCCGCAAGCAAGCTCCGCATGGCGCGCACAAAGGCCATGCCCTCAGCCGCTGCGATCCAAATCGTCGTGTTCACCCCGTCCGGTTTGTCGCGCTTGCCGGCGAGTTCATAGTCAATTTCATTCTCGGCCAGTAGCATGTTGGCCTCGATCGCCCGGACCGTGGTCCAAAAGAACCACGACACATCGCCACGCTTCTGCGCACGCTGACGCGCAAAGCGAGAAAAATTATCCGACTCCGCGTAGTAGTAGAAGACGATCCACAAAAAACCATCCTCCGTCCGTCGCACCGTTGCTTCGAAATTCCAGATCGGAATTTTTGCAGCCACCATGTCTGGCCCTTGGTAGGTGAAGCTCGGTCGTCGACGCGCCCTAGACATAGGCTGCCATCAACCTTTCGCCCAACTCACGCAGCACCGCCGGCCCCGTCTTGGTGCCAACTTCGAGGTCGCGCTCCATGAAGGCAGGAATATCGTGGTGGGGCAGACGCGTCGAGGCAATGCCCCAGACGATGGCCGCCACCGTGTCGGTGTCGCCACCCAGACAAAGAATGGCTTCGAGCATGTCCATCAGGCTGGGATAGGTCTGAATGATGTGATGGGCCGCATGCACCGTTGCGATCGACCCTGGGATCCGTCGTCCATTGATCGGCTCATTCAGCCAGGGCTTGTCGAAGATGTCGAAATACAGCCGGTCAACCTTGAGCAAATGCTCGCGACAGAAACGACCCATCTCTTTGAGCGAGTCGTGGTGGTAGAGCACGAAATGTGACATCAACGCCGTCGTTCGCGTTGCAAAATTAGCCGCCAAACAATCATGCGTGATCGAGCCTTGCAAGGTCGCGACTTCGCAGACCAAGCCCGGATTCGGCAAGACGCCCAGTACCGGCGCTCGCATGGCCGACCCGTTCTTATTGGAGCGATTGCCATGGATGCGTACCAGGTCAGTCAACCTTTGTCCGTCCCCGCCGGCCTTGGTCAAGGCCTGATAAAAGCCATTGGCATAGCCTTGACGGTGACCGCTCGCCTCGAATTCATTAACCCAAGCCTGTGCAAACTCCAACGCCGTATACGGCGGGGGATGGTCGATCAGGACGCGGGTATTGGCCAAAGCCATCTCGGTATCATCCGTGAAGGTCCCAGCGCGGTTTTTATGTCGCGGATGCTGCACATATTGCTTGAACTGCAGAGCCTCACGCAGCACGCGCAGGTCCGCTGTTTCTTTCAGTTTCAGGAACTCGGTAGCCATGGCATAAGCATCGGCCATGGCCATCATCAGCAAGATATTGGGGTTGGGGTATTTCATCGAAGCCTCCGGTGTCGGTGGGGTTGTGGTTTTCAAAAGGACTAACTTGCTTGTACCAAGCTCTTTCTCGCCTGTCTAGGCTAACTTGAGCCTAGACTTGACGTTTTTCCATCTCTCCGGTAGCCTACAGCCAACACTCATCGTCCAAAGACAGCAGGGATCCCGCCAAAGGGATTCAAATCGGCCTCGGCCGAACCCCTGCCGAGGCGTGACCTTCTCGACATTTATGTCGGAAATTTCACCCACAGGACGGCTGTGGGTGTTTTATTTTAAAGGTCGATACTTCAATCAAAAAAGAAAGGAAGAACTATGGCAAAAAATCGCCAACAAAAAGAAGTGACCAAGCAACAGCTGGTGGACGCCTTCAAGGCAGCCAAGTCGGTGATCTTCGCAGATTACCAAGGTCTCAAAGTGGGCAAAGCGGACGAACTTCGCAAAAACACCCGCGCCGCCAATGTGCAATACATTGTCGCCAAGAAAACCTTATTGACCTTGGCCGCCAAAGAAGCCGGCCTCACCATCAATGCCAAGGCCTATCCTGGCATGATCGGCGCCGCCTTCGGCATCGAAGATGAAATCGCTCCGGCGAAAGTCCTCGGTGACTTAAAGGGCACAACTCTCAAACTCGTCGGTGGTATTTTCGAAGGCGTCGAAATCAACGCCGACAAAGCCATCGCCTTGTCGAAGATTCCATCCAAGCACCAATTGCTCGGTCAACTCGTCGGTACCATTTACGGCCCAGTCTCCGCCTTTGTCCGCACGCTCAATGCGATGGCAGAAAAAGGTGCTCCGGCCGCGTAAACTCGTTATTCATCAATCAACAATTTTAACCCTATGTCAGACGAAGTGAAAAACGTCGAAGTGCCGGAGAAGTTCCAAGCCCTCGTCGCCTCTATTGAAAAGTTGTCCGTGCTCGAGCTCGCTGAACTCGTGAAAGTTCTCGAAGAAAAGTTTGGTGTGTCCGCTGCCGCTCCAGTCATGATGGCTGGTGCCGCCGGTGGCGCCGCTGCCGTTGAAGAAAAATCCTCGTTCAATGTCGAGCTCACCGAAGCCGGTGGCAACAAAATTGGCGTGATCAAGGTGGTGCGCGAAGTCACCGGTCTTGGCTTGAAGGAAGCCAAGGACATGGTCGACGCCGCTCCAAAGGTGATCAAGGAAGGTGCCGACAAAGCCACCGCCGAAGAGATCAAGAAAAAGATCGAAGAAGCTGGTGGCAAGTGCGTTCT
>JAYVTL010000167.1:0-9341 GCA_043788845.1 Candidatus Uhrbacteria bacterium | reverse complement strand
TAAGTGCCGGATTCGAAGTATTCAAACCTTTATTTCGTGCCATAGGCCAATAGAATAGCAAGGACGCGGCCACCCGTCATTGCCAACACCGACCACCCCAAAAGGCTACCACCCTTCGACTACGCTGCTGCTTCGCTCAGGGAATTGTTAGCGACTGTTTACCCAGGCACTGAATCTCCCATTCGCTTTTTCGTTTTGTTTAGTAGTTCACTACCAAAAAAACAAACGTAAAGTGAGCGTGGGTGACGTCGAGAGTATTTTCTCGAAAACTTTTCCCCAAGAAAAGTTCTTCGAAAAATGCGATCGACGGCAGGCCCCACGCGAAAATCAATATTTTGCGTTTTTTGTTTTTTGTTTTTCAACCCTATCTACGGCTCCAACCGGTTGATCAATCGTGGAAACGGAATTGTTTCTCGCACATGATGCAAGCCACAAATCCAGGCAACTAAACGCTCCAACCCATATCCAAATCCTGAATGTGGAACTGAACCGTATTTGCGCAAATCCAAATACCATTTGAAGCTCGCTTCCGGCAAATTATGCTCTTTGATTTTCGCGAGCAATTTTTCATAATCATCTTCGCGCTGTGAACCCCCAATAATTTCCCCATACCCTTCTGGCGCTAACAAGTCAGAATTGAGCACGCGCGTTGGATCCAATGGATCCGGTTTCATATAGAATGCTTTCACAGCCGCCGGATATTTCTCAATAAACAACGGCTTGTCATACAGCTTGGTCAAAATTGTTTCATCATCCGCCCCCAAGTCATCCATCTCGCCAATATCACTCCCCATCTCACGCAACTTGGCAATCGCTTCGGCATGCGTCAACCGATAAAACGGAGCCTTAACATTTTCAAGTGGCGCCGTATCTCGCTCGAGAATTTTCAATTCCGCACGACAATTTTCGAGCACACGCTGCACAATAAAACTAACCAACGCTTCCTGAATGTTCATATTACCTTCGTGATCGACAAACGCAGCTTCTGCATCCATCATCCAAAACTCGATCAAGTGACGTCGCGTCTTTGATTTCTCGGCGCGAAACACCGGCCCAAAATCAAAGCACCGCCCAACCGAGGCAATCGCCGCCTCAAGATACAATTGTCCGCTCTGAGTCAGATACGCTTTGCGATCTTCAAAATAATCAACCTCAAATAATTCCGTAGTGCCTTCACAGGCGCTTGGTGTAAAAATTGGCGAGTCGATCTTAATATAATCGTGATCGCGAAAATATTCATACGTCGCATTAATGATGGTATTGCGCACCCGTTGAATCGCCCACTGCGACGGCGCCCGCAACCACAAATGCCGATGGTCGAGCAAAAAGTCCGGCCCATGCTCCTTATTTCCGATCGGATATTCTTCTGCCTTCTGCAATAATTCGACGGCCGTGGCTTGCACTTCATACACGCCTTCTTGCTTTGGATGTTTGGCCACCATCCCCGTCACACTCACCGTCGACTCCATGGTCGCCGTCGATGCAGCCGTCCATGACGCTTCATCTACATTTTGTTTGGCCACCACTGCCTGCGTAAAACCAGATCCATCGCGCAATTGCAAAAAAGCAATGCTGCCCGAAGACCGCACATTATAGGCCCAGCCTTTGACGGTCACCACCTGTCCGACCAACCCAGAGAACTTCGAAATCAAGGTTTCCATATGTGCCGCATCCTACCCAAAAGTCGACTTCATGGCAATTGAAAAACCCCATTCCGTTAGTTTGGAATGGGGTTGAGCCTAGTGGAGTACCCGCCCGGTCTTGCGTGCCCGAGGCCGCACCGGCGGTTCCTTGGCTCCCTGCTTTTTCGCCTTAAGAGGCTTCATGCCCTTGAAGGTCTTATTGAGCTCACCTGGCGTTTTGAGCGCCAACACATACAGCGGCTTCTCATCCGCGTCCAGGATGACATAGCACGTCTTCCCCGAGCGCTGCCCCACCGTCGCCTTGACGATCGGCCCGCCCTGATTGGACTTCTTTTTGATGCGCCGACCCTTGACCGCCATGGCGAGAATATCCGCTTCGACATCAGCGAACACCGCATTCACCAACGCCTTCAAATCCTCCAAGGTCACCGATACTTTGCGCGCCGCCCGCTTGGCCTCGACCAAGCGCATCAGCGTCAAATAGATGTACTCCTCGACCATGCTGCAATCGCGATACCCCATCACGGCTGCACAATAGGTGCGCATCTGCTTGCCAAACTCCTGAATCGAACTCGACGTCCGACGCTCGAGCAACGACTCGCGCGCTGCCTGACGAATCTCGGCCTCCTTGGGATACTTCAGAGTCTTGGGCTTCTGCTTCTTGACCTTGGCTTCCTTGGACTTGCCAAAGCCCGTCGGCAATACCAAGTGCCGCAGCGGCGGCAAATCGGGCTTGAAGCCGTGTTTCTTTCCAGGCTGTTTGACATAGCGATGACTACTTGGAATACGCATCACACCGTCTTTCATGGGAACTCCTTTGTTTTGAAAGGTTCAACAGCTATCACAAAACCTACTCGACGCTACGCCAAATACCGCAAAAAGTCAATACACCCACTCTACACCAACAATGCCTGTAAAGTTGTCACCCCATGCGGCTCACGCTCGAGCGGCGTTTGTTCAACCCCTTCTTCAATAAACGCACAGGCTGCACACAAGACATCCACCGGCGCCGTCACCCGCAAAATATCCGCCAGTGACACCCGACGAATAAAAGCCACCAAGGACAAACTCGGCACCAAACTCGTCCCCGGCCCCTGTCGCCCAATCGCCGGTGCAAAACCCAAAGCATCAAGCAAATGCAAGGTCGCCGCCGCCAACACTAACCGCGCTCGCTCCGGCGTCGGCTCCTGCGGCATGCCACTCAAGGTCGCAATCAATTCTCGCAAAATTTCAAAAATACCTTCATCAGCTATCCCCGGTCGCAGCAATCTCACCAGTAAATGCGAAAAGGCCCCGGCCACCGCAAACGCCGCCAACTGCGATTCAAACTGCGCCGCCTGCACCATCCGCGCCACCGCAAGTTTATCGAACGCACTCCCCTTGGCAATCATCACCTCACATTCAGAAAACGGTTCAAGATGCCCCGCCTGCTTCGACGTCCGCACCGACGACCCCCGCGCCACCGCCACCAATAACCCAAACTCTTTTCCATATAACGTATAACGCCGATCTTGTTCGCGATACGGTTCTTTCTTCAACACAATGACACGATCACGCAAATACGCCATATCAAAATCCAAATAAACGCTTCAACGCAGCCTGATACGGCTGCATCTCCACCGCTTGTTCTTCCACCGTTTGCTCGCACGTATATTTCCCCGTTATTAAAGATGTATACATCGAACGAATCGGCAAATTTGGATCCACCACACCACGCACTTCTGCCGTCAACCGCATCGGCCGCTCATCCCGCTCATGCTTCACCGACCCATCCGGCATCACCAGCGCAAACGCATCTTCCCAACAAGCATCAACCGACCCACCATGTCGCTCCGCAATCTCACGATAAAATGCAATCATCAACGCCGCCATTTCTTCACGAGAAAGCGTCGCCTCATCGCGTCCACCAAGCGCATTTCGACGCACACGAGCCGGATCCAAATCTTCACCCAAGATCACCAACCCTGTATCCAATCCCAAAATCGGCAAGTCCGTTTTACCAAAATACGCGCGTGCTTTTTTCTCCGCATTCTCCTCAATATCGCCGTCTTCTTCCACCTCAATAATCGGCATACCCAAATCCCCCGGCGCCAAAACCTCCACCGCAAAACCAGACAATAATGCCCGCACCCGAGCTAATTTGCCCGGATTATGTGTTGCCACGAAAAAACGCATATCAACGCTTCCTATCTAACCACGATTGCAAAATTGCTGCAGCGGCCAAATCATCGCGCTTTTCCAAAGCCCCGGCTCCACGTTTTCGTCCTCGTTCAATCGGCTTTGATGCTTCCATCTGCCGCGCCGCCAACTTCGATGACAACGCTTCACTTTCCTCATGCACTTTTTTCCCCAACTTCTCGAGCGCTTCAATAAACTGTCGCGTATGTTTCACCTGTGCATTCACATGCCCACTATCCTGCAACGGATGCGGCACCCCAATCACAATTTCATCCACCAAATCCCGCTGCACAATATCATGTATCTTTGCGAGAAGAGTCAACTGATCCGATTCTGTAATCGTTCCCCACGGACTAGCTATCCTCGATTCTGTATCTCCTAATGCCAAACCAACCCGTGCATCACCGTAATCGATACCAAGAATTCTCATATGTCGACTAGTATCTGCTATAATCTCTCTATATGCAAAATAATCCGTTTCGACAAACCAGTGAACAAACCACAACCAACCCGGGCGACCAAGCCTTAACGGACTATCTGCAGTCTTTCAACGACTATAAACAAGCCATGACAGCCTTTAAAAAAATCGTCGCCGCCGCCAGTGAAGCCAAAGATGAATCGGCCTTGCGCACAAAAATGAGCACCTCCAACTAATATGGCAAAACATGAACTCTCAATGGGCAACAAGCACGAAGCCCTCGCCAAAACCCAAACCGAAGCCA
Source organism: Candidatus Uhrbacteria bacterium (assembly GCA_043788845.1). Lineage (GTDB taxonomy): Bacteria > Patescibacteriota > Patescibacteriia > 2-12-FULL-60-25 > 2-12-FULL-60-25 > JADZEJ01. The sequence goes on along the minus strand of JAYVTL010000167.1, from coordinate 4,798 downwards.
TAATCCCATGGCAAGAACGTATTCAAGCTCAAGTGGACCAAGCCTTTCGTGAAGCCGGACAACAATTCCACGACGACCGCGAATTCATGGAAGACAGTGGCATCCATGTGACAGAAAAACCAGACTTCCCAGAAATCCCAGATCTCATCGTTCCCAAAAAAACCACTGGACGAGAACACTTTTCCAAATTTGATCTCGCCATGGAAAATATCGACCAACAACTTGCAGCAGCCTCTCGCTTGGTCATGACTCGTCTCACGCGCTTTACCCAAGCCAATAAACGTTTACTCGCCGTGAGCCTCATTGCCGGTGCCGCCATCGACGCCGGGGCTCTCGTCGAAACCGACCGCGTCATCAAACAAACCGCAGCCAAGCATCCAGAAAAAGCCAATGTCGAATGGGACGATTTCAAACAAGAACTCACCGACACCGAGCTCCCCGCCCTTAAGCAAGCCATTGAAGAAGCCGGCTACCAACTGACCGACATTGCCAAACCACTCGCCAAAGAAGGCACCCGCCAAACCATCCGCCTCGCCCTACAAACCGCGAATCTCGCCGAGCAGGTCAACCAAGAATTCTCAAAAATCTTTGCAGAAGAAAAAGCCGCGCAACTTCCAGCAGGCTCATTAGCCAATACAAAAAAATCTACGGACAACGAACTCTCCATCGCACCAAAAGAAAGTCCCAAGAAAAAATCCGGCAAATAAAAAAATCCCTCCGAAGTCCTTCGGAGGGATTTTTTTATTTCGCATCTGGCCACGGCGTCAACAATTCATAACCATCCTTGGTCACCACCACCGTCACTTCAAAATGTGCCGCCAGTGATCCGTCTTCAGTCGCGATCGTCCACTCATCTTCTTTCATCATCACCCGCCACCCACCCAAGGTCACCATTGGCTCAATCGCTACCACCATATTTTCCTCAAACTTAATGCGCTTCGCACTCGGTTCGCGATAATTAGGAATCTGTGGCTCTTCATGCACCGCATGACCGACCCCGTGTCCAACCAAATCTTTCACAATCCCATATTTCTTTGGCTTCAAATAATCCTCAATCGCCGCTCCAACATTATAAATCCACGACCCTGGCTTAATGGCTTCAATCCCCAGCACCAGTGACTGTCGCGTATCTTCCACCAACTCGCGTGTCGCTTGCGGCACATTTCCGACGATGACCGTCGTCGCCATATCCGTACATAAACCCTTATACCAACACCCAATATCAAGCCCAACGATATCACCATCTTTCACCTTTCGCGCCGGTGTCGCCGGTCCATGCACCACTTCATCATTAATCGAAATACACAACGTCGAAGGAAACGCCGGATCCGACGAAGAAATCCGATAGCCAAGAAAGCTTGGCTTCGCACCAGCGGCTTCCATACTCTCTTGCGCCGCGCGATCAATATCCGCCGTCGACGCTCCAGCTACACACAGCTTCATCGCAGCCTGCAAAGCCCGCGTCAAAATCACCCCGCCTTCGCGCAATGCCTGGATTTCTTCAGCTGTTTTGAGATTGCTCATGCGTAAAAGACTAGCTCAAACCGTACATAAAGTCCATCCAACCAACCACCACCACCCCACGCCCCGGGTGAACGCCGTTCACCCCTACGCAAACCCCAGCTTCCCCATCCGTTTCACCAAATCCCCAAATACCCCGGCAATCGGCTGTTCCGCATTAATGGTCAGCAAGGTCCCCTTTTGCCGATAATACGACACCAACGGCTCGGTCATAAAATGAAACGCCGCCAAACGACGCACGATAAATTCCTCCACATCATCCTCACGCCGATACAATTCCCCCTCACATACCGAACATTTATTGGGCACCGGCGACGGCACATCGGTTGCATGATAAATAAACCGACATTGTCGACATTGTCGTCGTCCCACCAACCGTCGAATCGCCTCCGTGTCCGAAATCCGAAAATAAATTGCCAAATTAATTTTCAACAAACGTTCAAGATGTTGCGCCTGTTCCACATTGCGCGGATACCCATCTAAAATAAATCCCTTGCTCAAATCCGTTTTTTTCAAACGATTGGTCATCACGGCATTCACCAATTCATCCGGCGCCAGCGACCCATGATCCACATACTCTTTCACCAAAATTCCCAACTGCGTCCCATCCGCAATCTCTTGCCGAAATAATTCCCCCGCACCAATAATCGGAATATCAAAACGCTCGGCCAATAGTTGACCCTGCGTCCCCTTGCCACAACCTTGTGGCCCAAATAATACGGCGCGAATTTTCTTCCGACTCATACGATATTCAAAAAATGTAACACCAAAAATGGCAACACCACTCCCAACGACAAGGCCGGCAACGCCGCCCGCGGATGCGTCATATCATTTCGCACCAATACCAGCGCCGACACAATCAATCCCAACACCAACAACAATCCCGGCCACACCGCAACAAACGATGCCCGCGCAATCAACGCCAACGGCAAAATCAAATCACCCGCCCCCAGCAATGCCGATTCTCGCGTAATCACCTGTCCAACCGCACCAACCGTATCTGCCCACCCACTCGGCACAATAAACCCCGGCACAATCCCCTGTCCCACCAGCTTTCGCGCGAGAACTAAAATCGGTCCTCCTGGCGGCCCGGCGAGCATATCATAAACCGAAAACAGGACCAATGCGCCGATCAACACATCTGGCGAAAACCACCCCGCAAAATCAATTGCAATCCCCATGGCACCCACGGCAAAAAAGAAATTATGAATCGCCACATTGCGAAACAATAAGTGCGCCAGCGTCAACGCCGACGCGAAAAACAAAGCCAGCCCCAACGGCAGCACTAATAAAAGCCCATACCACACCCCAAGAAATAACGTTAAAACAAAGAGCGTTTCCCAGACAAAAAAAGCCTCTAACTTCGAAACCAAGGTAACACCAATCCCGCCAGCAATCATGGCCAAAATCACCATTTGCCATTGACTGATAAACTGCGGTGACAACAACGAAATATTCACCTGAATCTGATGAACCACAAAGACCGTCACCAATCCAGGAATACCAAGTAAGGCGAGCACAAAACCTCGCATGAACTGACGTTGAACCGAGGTCGGCGCCACCGGATGCATGGCCACAGGATACGCGCCGCGCATGCCCCTGACAAAATTGACAGGCCTGGCTGCACAGGCTACAAGTCAACCCAGTTCTTTCCCCAAACCACCGGAGGCCACCATGGCAACGCGCACCGAAACCATTCATCTGCCGCAATGCGTACGACAAGCGCTCTACATCGCCCAGCTGCTGCGTGATCAAGAGTACCTCGTCTGGGACGAGCCGCTCGAATATCTCGAGCCAGTCGAATTTCGAATCGAGAACATGGACGGACCCAACGACACCCTGATCGCCAAGGTAGAAATAGTCTACGACCAAACCCCGTCGCTCTGCTTTGTCTTCACCAAGCCCAAACCCAAAAGAGACGATCACGGTTTCACCAAACCTTACGACTGGCAGCCCACCGAAGTCACGTTTGGCGAAGCCACCGACAAGCTCATTCTCACCTACTCCGCCCAAGAGCTGATCGAACTCGACGCACAATCCCGTATCGACGACGATGATGATGACAGCGACTTACCTCTTCAACCAAAAAACCCTCGACACATCATCGAGGGTTTTTCAATTATTTTATTTCCTGTCCAGCATTACACGTTTCTTTAGTACGCGTCGTACTCATGCATGGTCAGTTGCGACTCCACCTGTTTCACCGTTTCGATAATCACCGAAACAACGATCAGCAAAGACGTACCACCCAAGGCGAGCTGACGCGAACCCCCAAACGCTTGGGCAAGAATCGGCATCACCGCAATCACTCCCAAAAACATGGCACCGACCAAGTTAATGCGATTGATCACATATTGCAAGTACTCCGCCGTTGGTTTACCCGGACGAATACCCAAGATAAAGCCACCTTGCTTTTGCAAATTCTCCGCAATTTCTTCTGGGTGAAACACGATGCTCGTATAGAAGAACGTGAAGATAATAACCAAGGCGAAATACAAACCACCATACACCGCTTGGTTTTGCAAAATCGTCACCACCCACTGCGCCGCGTTCGCCAGCCACGCCGAGCGTGCATGCAAAAAGAACTGCGCAATCACCGTTGGAAACAACAAGATCGAAATTGCGAAAATGATCGGGATCACACCCGACATATTCACCCGCAATGGAAGATGCGAAGCCACTCCACCACTCGATGCCCCGCCGCGCATTTGACGCGCATACTGCACCGGAATATTGCGTTGGCCTTCGGTAATGAAGACCACACCAACCACGGTCAGCACAGCAATTACGGCGTACACAATGTACGAAATCGCTTGCGAAGAATCATACGAAGCAAACATCTGGCTCGCCGCGGTTGGCAAGTTGGCAAGAATCCCAGCGAAAATCAACAATGAAATACCATTGCCAACCTTTCGTTCTGACATCAATTCACCAATCCACACCAAGAACAACGACCCAGCCGTTACGGTCGCCACCATCACCACCATGGTCAAGGTGTCGGTCTTCGTCAGAATCTGGAACTGCGATTGACGCATCAATTGAATCAAGCTAAACGATTGCAAAATCGCCAACGGCACCGTAGTGATGCGCGTCCACTGATTAATGCGCTGACGTCCAGCTTCACCATCTTTTTGAATTTCTTCAATCCGCGGCACAATCATTGCGAGCAGCTGAAAGATAATGGACGACGTAATATACGGCGCCACACCCAACGCCACCACGGCAAAATTGCGCACTGTGCCTCCCGAAAACAAGTTCAACAAACCCAGCACTTGGT
>JAYVTL010000166.1:0-4681 GCA_043788845.1 Candidatus Uhrbacteria bacterium | reverse complement strand
CATCGCGCGCCAGCTTGAAAGCCTTGGTCTCTGACTCTGGCAATATCACCGACCTCGTCTGGACAAATGCTTCGGGTACCAATACCACCAGCACCAACTTGTTCGCCATGCATGCCAGCTTCAAGGATGTGACCTTTGTGAACGGGACTTCCACCGGTACCTTCAACTTCAACAATGCCTCCGGTACCAACTTGAACGCCTTGTTTGGTGACTTCAACAACCTGTCTTCTCGCTTGAGCTCAACTGACCGCATGTCGGTTGGCGGCAGCGAATTCAGCTTCATTGGCAATTCCTTAGCCCAATTTAGTGGCGCCACCAATACCTACCTGCAAGTCAACGCCAAAAACTATTCCAATGGCGACAACGCCTCCACCGACTTCATCGCCACCGCCAATAATGGCGACGACGTCTCATACTATATCGACCTCGGTATCAACAGCTCGGGCTACACCAATCCTGACTACAGCATCACCGGTCCAAATGACGGCTACTTGTATGTCACCGGCGGCAATCTAACCATCGGCACCGCCAGCTCTTCTGCTGACATCATCTTCCATGCCGGCGGTAGCACCTTGGCTGACGAGGTCATGCGCGTGTCTGCCAACCACAATGTGGGTATCGGCACGAGTAAGCCATCTTCAACTCTCGATGTCATCGGCAACGGTCGCTTCACCGGTACCGTTACAGCCAACCACTTCAACGCCACCTCCGGCACCAATGCTTTGTCAGAATTATTCCACACCAATCAAGTTGGTCTGATTGCTGGTGATGTCGTCGCCTTCGATGCGCAATCCAGCAACGTCAAAAAGACCTCCGTGGTCATGGATCCTCAAGCCTTCGGCGTGGTCTCGTCAAAATCTGGCTTCACATTGTCAGTCTCAAAATCAACCTCGACCGTGCCAGTTGCCCTCGCCGGTCGTGTCCCAGTTAACTTCTCGCTCGAGAACGGCGCTATCAAGATTGGTGATGCGGTGACGGCCGCTGCCATCCCAGGCTATGCCATGCGCGCCACTGAAGCTGGCAATATCATTGGTCGTGCTCTCGAAAACTTCCAAGCCACCAGCAGCGATTCCTCACTCGTCTCCACCACCGGCACCATCATGATCTTCGTCCAAAATGGCTACTATGTCCCAGCCATTGCCGCCGACGACCTCGACGCTGCTGCTGCCAGCAGCACCGTCACCCAATTGCAGCCAGCTCAAGGGACGCCCGAAGCCGCTATCAGTGTGTCAGCCACCAAGATCTCGCAAGGTCAACAGTTCAAATCAATCACCGTGCGCAGTGCCATCTTCACCCAATCGATTACCGTTCTTGGCACCGCCAACTTGAGTGGTCCAGTTGTCTTGGGCAAAGGCAATGCCGGTCGCCTCACCCTTGATCCAAAGGATTCAAAGATCAGCGTGGTCTTTGAAAAAGCCTTCACCTTCATGCCACATGTCTTCGCCTCCCCAGTCATCGAAGACCAAAGCGGCGGCAAAGGCTATGATCAAAATATCTGGAATGGTGGCTATTACCTCACCAATATCACCCCAGATGGTTTTGACCTCGTCTTGTCTGCCGGCTTCTGCGCCACCGCCAACCCATGTCCAATCACCTTGAACTTCGATTGGTTCGTCATCGGCATTGAAAAATCTACCAGCACCACCCATCTCATCAATGCGCCGATAGTAATTCCGACCACGCCAACCGTCTCTTCAACGCAACCAATCATTCCAGGCGCACCACCTGTCGTACCAGTCACACCAGATCCAGTTCTAACACCCGAACCGACTCCAGCACCAGTTACGCCACCCGAAACTCCAGTGACACCATAAGTTGGAAGCGCTGTGTGTGAAAATAAAAAGAGGATGTGCTATACTCTCGTGTAGAACATTTTCTCTCTATGCCACGCAAAGTCCTTTCCAAAACCGCTGCCCCTCAACATGAGGCACCAGCCGCGCCCGTCCATCACAATCCAGCTTTGGATGCCGTCGCGCATTCAAGCGCCGGCTCCACCAAGATGTCGCCTTTGGCCATCGCGGTCTTGATTATCGTTGTGGTCACCGCTGGTGGTCTCATGATTCGCAATGCCGTTACACCAAGCGAATCTCCAGCCAGCCAAGTAAGCACCACCACCAAACCAGGCGCACCAAAAAATGCGCAAGAAGACTTAAAGCAATTGGTGGACAAGGTCAAGCGCCACATCATGTGCAAGACCGGCGAAATGCCAACCGTGGCAACCATCCAAGACGTGGCCTTATTGAAGAAAAACAATCCAGCCTTCTACAAAGACGCCATGAACGGCGATCGTCTCTTGATCTGGTCCGACAAAGCCGTTCTCTACTCGCCAAGCAAGGATATTATTTTGTCCGTCTTGCCTGTCACCGTTGGTGCAGCCGGTCAAACACCATCCGCAGCACTCAGCGCGCCATCCGCCACTCCCGCTTCAGAAAAAATGACGGTTGAAGTTCGCAACGGCTCTGGCATCGCCGGCTTAGCCAAAGACTTGGCCACCAAACTCACTGCCGCCGGCATGACCGTCTTGCCACCAGGTTCAGCCAAATCAAAAGACGTTTACGCTAAGACCTTGGTCTATGTCGCCGCCGGTCAAGAAAATTCTGCGACCGCGCAAGCGATCATCGCTGCCACCGGTGCCACCGTGGTCACCACCTTGCCAGCCGAAATGCCATCCAAGGCAGATATCCTCGTGATTGTCGGCACCGACGCCAAACACTAAGTATGTCCGACACCAAACACCTCAAACAAATATCCTTGTACCTCGTGGTGCTCCTGGTGGTTGGTATTTTCGCCTTCTTCTCCATCCCCAAAGCCAACGGTCCATTCCCAGTTGCACATTCTGTGAAAGAATCTGCCGCGCGTGAAGGTATTTACGCCGTCTTCCTTACCAACAATCAAGTCTATTTTGGTAGCATCGGCCAAGAAGATGACAAAACCTTGAACCTCAAGAATGTCTTCTACATCCAACCCAAACCCGAAGCTGATCAAAAACCCGCCAATGATATCGCCCTCATGAAAATGGGTAGCGAAATCCACGGCCCACAAGACGCTATGGAGATCTATAAAGAACAAGTGCTCTTCATCGAGCGTCTAAAAGAAGATGGCAAAGTCGGCAAAGCCATCAAGGCCTATCAAGCACAGCAAGCGAAATAGCCAAAAAATACAGGAACCAACATATCGGTAGGGGCATTCATCAATTGCCCCTACCGATATTTGTTTCAAACACCATTCGCGTTACACTCGGCTCGTATGCGTCTCATCACCGACATCCATCTCCATTCCAAATGGTCCCGCGCCTGTTCGAAAGAACTAGAACTGCCAAACATCGCCCAAGCCTGCGAACGCAAGGGGATAGACCTGGTCGGCACCTCTGACGCTCTCCACCCCGCTTGGCGCTCTGACATCGGCCAGCTACTCGAAGACCAAGGTCACGGCGTTTTTGCCTTGCGCGACGGCTCGTCCACCACCCGTTTTCTCCTCTCCACCGAGATTTCTTCCATCTATAAAAAAGGCGACAAAGTCCGCCGCGTCCATCATCTCATCCTTTTTCCATCCTTAGCCGCCCTCGATCACTTTACCGCCGCCCTCGCCGCCCGCGGCTGCAATCTCAAAAGTGACGGTCGTCCCATCGTCGGTATTCCATCCGAAGATTTGCTCAAATACGCCCTCGACGCCGACCCCACCTGCCTCTTCATTCCAGCCCATGCCTGGACGCCGTGGTTCTCGGTCTTCGGTTCCAAATCCGGCTTCGATTCTCTTGAGGAATGTTTTGGTGATCTTACCAAAAATATCTACGCCATCGAAACCGGACTTTCTTCGGACCCGCTCATGAATTGGCGCTTGTCTCAACTCGACAATATTTTCCTCGTTTCCAACTCCGATGCCCATTCGTTAGATAATCTTGGTCGTGAAGCCAATGTCTTCGACATGGCAACGCCATCGTACCCAGAATTACATCGCATCATGTCACAACATGACAGCAAAAAGTTTATCGAGACCATCGAGTTTTTTCCAGAAGAGGGGAAATATCATGTCGACGGTCATCGCGAATGTAAATTCTTCTGCGAGCCAAAAGAAACGAAGCGTCTCAAAGGCATCTGTCCCAACTGCCATCGCCAACTGACCATCGGCGTTCAATCGCGCATCGACGATCTCGCCGATCGCGATCCTTCCCCGCCGCGTCCACCGCGCGCCGTCCCATTTCGTTCCATCATCCCACTTGCTGAACTCGTTGCGGATGCTGTCGGCGTTGGCAAGTCATCAAAAAAAGTCAAAGAAATTATTTCACAACTACACGCCACTGGCTTGAGTGAATTCCACCTCCTACTCGACGCCAGCGAAACACAATTACGCACCGTTACCACCGGCGACATCGCCCAATCTATTCTCGCCATGCGTGCCGGCCACGTCGAGATTCGCCCCGGTTTTGATGGGGAATATGGCACGATCAAGGTGAAGGGGACTAAACCTACGCAATAAAAACAAATACAATAACGGCAACAACAAAAAATCCCCTGACTTGCGTCGGGGGATTTTTATTCCTCCTGATAAAAGAGCGAACTCGAAGTTATTTGCGCTTCGACGATTTCTTGGCTTTGCGCTTTGGAGCGGCCTTGCGCTTTGGAGCGGCTTTCTTGGTTGCCTTCTTTTTCGTAGCTTTCTTTTTTGCTGCCATAATAGTTGC
>JAYVTL010000165.1:0-2916 GCA_043788845.1 Candidatus Uhrbacteria bacterium | reverse complement strand
GCGATTGAAACTTCGGAGCTGGCGGTGGCGCCGGTGATGTGATTTTTGGTTTCGATGTCGAGCGTAACTTTTTCGCCTGGCTTATAGTTCGCCTTGTCTGGCGTCACCTTCATGTCAAGAATTTTCTTTGAGGTATTCACCTGCAAGTTGGCATAAGCCAAACGGAATTCTGGAATCCCCTTGTCTCCCCCGCCTTTGACTGCGAGAACCGACACGAAAATATTTGGTGCGGAGTCTTCGGTAATTGGAATTTCAATGACGCGATTCTTCGAGCCCAGATCGATCACGCGCGTTTCGCGGATGGTTTCGCGCTCGATGGTGACAAGGGCCTTGGTATTTTCGTAGGGTGTTTGCACCACGAGCGAGGCGGTTTCACCGGGCACGTATTCTGCTTTATTTTGGATGATCTTCATTTGATGGTCGTCGCTGATGCGCAACGAACCACCTTCACCGCGATAGACGTATTTGGTAACGGCAGCGGTGATGGTGTTATTGCGACTATCGCGCGTTTCAACCACGGCGACCAATTCTCCATCGCGAGTGGAAGCAAAAGAGACGTCAGCTTTGCCTTGAGCGTCGGTAGTGACAGCCTTGGTGTCGATCAGTTCATCGGACTTTTGCCAATCCCAGACTGCGCCTTGGCCAGCCACCTCTTTTTTGGTGTTGGCCCAGGTGCGACGGAAAAGTTTGACCGTCGCTGATTGGTTGGCGCGCGGCATCCCGTCGAGATTAACGCTCACGAGATTGAAGTCAGCATTCGGCGCCTCCCAACCCTTGGAATAATCCGGACGCACCCCAAGATAGAATTCGCCTTTATGGATTGGGAAGTCCATATTGTACGAGACTTCGCGCTGGTTGATGTCGGTCACGGTGACGGTGACATTGTAGGTGGCGCTGGATTTGTAGTCGGTGAGGTTGGATGGGATGGAGAGGGTGTAATTGCCGTTGCCATCGAGGACACCTTCGCCATTGACGACGTTTTCGAAATCGCTATTTTGACGGCAATACCAATAGCAATAGCCATCATCATTATCGGTATAGCTATACCATTCGCCGCCCGTTGGCTGGAAAGACAGTGCATTGCGGGTGACGGTATATGCCACTTTGGCACCCGCGAGTGGGATGCCTTGGTAATATTCACCGTGGACAGCGAGATCAACTTTTTGGCCATTGGTCAAAGTGACGGCTGGCGCAGGAACTTCGACTTTGAAATCTGGACGGCGATATTCGCGCACATCAAATTCGCCGGTGATGGCGGCGCCGTCAGCTTCGGTATCAAGACGGGTGCTGATCTGATAGGTGCCAAGCTTCATGCTTGGATCAAGCTGCAGACTGCCATTGAAGGTGCCGTAACTTGAGAGCTTCAATTTTTGTGTCGAGATGCTGGCGCCTTCAGCATCGGTAATTTGGACATCGACTTCTTTCGCTTTGGGTATAGAAAGCGCAGCATCAACGTCTTGGCGCACTACACCTTTGAAATAGACGAGTTGGTCGGGGCGATAGATACGGCGGTCGGTGTAGATATAACCGATATGGTGGAGCACATGCTGGCGATAGCTGACATCGAGATTGTAATTCCAGCCCGAGATGCCTTCATTCCAATAGGTGCTCGCAACGCCCAGGCGCTTGCCGTCGGTGGCGCGGATGGTGAGCTGGCTATGTGACAGACTTTGATCAAGAGCGAATTCGGCGACACCGCGTGCGTCGGTTTTGCCAGCAACGACCTTCACAAAATTTTTGGAATTGTCGCCGGAATACACTTCAATCGGCAGATTGGCGACAATGTCACCGGTGCGCATGTCATTGGCCCAGACCAATAATTTACCGCCGGTATCGCGCTTCAAGGTGAGTGCGGTGTCGGTGATGGCGACGTCGCGCGTTTCACTTGGTACGCGATCGCTGCTGTAATTGCTGGCGCCGACGATGGTGATATTCATCCGATAAAAACCATTGGCCAGCTTGGAACCAGACAAGGCGTCGAGGTCGAGATCAATAATCTTGTATTCGTTGAGGTTGCCTTTGGTTTCAATTTTTTGATGGGTGCTGCGGCTGCAATCTGCATTTTCGTCGCTGGCGAAAAATTCAAATGAACCCGAACACAGTTCAATGTCCAGCGGTTCAGTCAAGTTCATGGTGCGCACTTGATAGAGACGCGGCAAATGCGAGGCTAACATGCCATTGCGGCTATAGCTCGAAATTTCTGCCCAAGGGCGATACGGATTGGTCGAAAAGTGAACGGTCTTGGGTGAGGTGAGTTGCTGTTTGTAAATATCAGCGAATTCACCGTCGATAGTGATGGTGTAATCGGTTGAGGGTTTCCATTTGCCGTTGATGCTAAGAATACGCTCATCACCGCTATCGTTTTGGCAATTTGCACTACTGCTCCAGCCTTGGGTGGTGACTTCGATGTCGGTCAGAGCTGGAGTGACATGGACACGATGCTCGAGCGTGTCGGGAGCGATCGGATTGTTCAGCCTGATAGCAACCGAGTCGAGTGGGTCTTTGCTGGATCTTTCATCGGGGCAGGTGGCGACAACTTTAAAGCCGAGTTCATCCATGGCAAATTGTTCATGCCAGTCATCCGTCAAGCCATTGGGACCCAGGTTGGCGGTGAAACCTTTAGGCAAAGCGAGCTGGTAGGTTTTGCCTAATTCAAAATTTCCTTTCTTCGAAATGGCGACGGTATGCCGAGTGGTAGTGACGGTGGTGAAGGTGAATTGGTCATTTGGGATCACGGCCTTGGTGGCTTGATCGGTGATGACCAAAGCGGCTTTGACGTCTTCGGCTTGCACCTCGTAGTTGAAGGTGATGGTGGCTGACCAGTCTGGATGCATGTGCGCCGCCACCGAACTTAGGCTGGCCGTCAGGCGTGGCGTGGAGAACTTCCAGGTTTTGTCTTCGACTAATGAACCGCCG
>JAYVTL010000164.1:0-1504 GCA_043788845.1 Candidatus Uhrbacteria bacterium | reverse complement strand
TCGGTGGCAATGGCGGCATGGAGTTCGCTCAAACGGTAATTGCTCCCTACGATGGCTTGGTCTGGCTGTTGGGGCACGTGTGTATCATCGACGATTACTTCACCGTGATTGCGCACTAGTTGGGCGCGATACGCCAAGTCAGCATCATTGGTCACCAGTACGCCACCTTCACCACTCTGAATCACTTTGTGAACATTCAAGCTAAAGACACCAATGTCGCCGATGGTACCGGCGAGCGCGTTGCGATAGGTCGCACCTGGGGCTTGTGCATTGTCTTCAATTATTTTGAGTTTGAATTCGGTGGCTATTTCACGCAGCGCGTCATAGTCGGCGACACCACCAAAAATATTGACCGCGATAATGGCCTTGGTGCGTGGTGTAATATTTTTACGGACCGAGCGTGGGTCGAGACAAAATGTCTCGGGGTCGATGTCGGCAAAGACCGGGATGGCGTTGTTGAGCAAGGCGGCGGTGGCGGAGGCGGACATGGTGTAGGAAGAGGTAATGACCTCATCACCGGGACCAATGCCCAGGGCCGCGACCGCGGCTTGGAGTGCCGTTGTCGCTGAATTGAATGAGACGGCATGCCTCACCGCAAAGCGTGCTTGAAACGCTGACTCAAGCCGCAAGACCTCGGGTCCACCCAGAAAAAATTTGCCGGCTCGTCCTACGAAGCCAGACAGATTACGCGATTCCATCACGCGGTTGACAGCAGCGTTTTCTTCTTGACCAATTTGATTATAGGGCTTGATCACGGACGGTAATTCACGTCCTTCAAGGAGGGCAAGATTTGGCATAGCTAGCTAGGGGTGGTTGTTCGATAAAAATCTGACATTGATTTTTTGAGCAAGGTGCAGATGCCGCGTGCATCCGCTTGAGCGGTGGCATCGTAGGCAATATGGCCATGTTTGAAGGTCAGTTCGGCGATGCGTTGATAGGTTCCGATGTCTTGAAACGCTTGAGCGTACGGAGTTTTATAGGTGAAGACATCTTGGTTGGGCACATGATGATAGTGCGTCTTGGTGGGGCTGGGTGAGAAAAAATCTCCGATGATCAGCGAGCCACCCGGCGCTACCATACGATCGATTTCAGCCAGAGCGCGAAAGATTTTTTCGCGCGAGACCCAATGGAGAACGTAGTGAATAATGACCAGATCAAAAGGTCCGTCGATGCCAAGAGCGTCCGCGGTCCCCTGCTTGAACAAGATGGCAGGAAATATGGAGCGACCATCCGCAATCGCCAACTCTGATGGCTCGACGCCGACACAGTCTGCAGAAAAACGTTTGGCGACTTCGCCCAAACGCCAACCGTTGCTGCAGCCGATCTCGAGCACTTTTTTGGGCTGCAAACCATACATGTCCATGAGTCGGAGTGGTGGGTCTTGTGACACTTGTTGAGCGTCGGCTAAAAGCGTGCGGTTTCGTTGAAACCATTCGCTGCCTTCGGTGGTAAGAAAAACGTGTTCTTGGTCAGTCATAGATTTATGTAAGACGTAAAAAGCCAG
>JAYVTL010000163.1:0-2886 GCA_043788845.1 Candidatus Uhrbacteria bacterium | reverse complement strand
GTGTCGGGCTTTTGCGAAAACTCACCGTCGGCCTTGCTCATGCCAGGCTTTGCCATCACAGAGGTACAAGCGCCGCTCATCCTGAACTGAACACATCTTCCCCGGCTGGTCGCAGGCGACTCCCTCGGCACAGGGCTGTAGGCTCGGCGGTCCGTTGACGGTGCGGTTCATACCATAGCGATACAGCAAAACGATCCCGCCCAACAATACCGCCACCACTATCTGCATGAACCTAGGCGAAGGTTGTTTGCTCATGACTCACCTCCAGCAAAGAACGTCACACTTGGGAATGCGCGCACCAGCTGCCGCGGATCTTTGCCATCGGCTACCTGCGCCACATACTGTACCAGCGCCAACGAATCTGCATGGGTCTCCTTGGCAATGCGCCCATCAAACCCCCGCTGCTCAAATGGACTCACCGGATAGGTGGTATAGAGCAGCGCCAGCGCCTCCGGGTTTTTCTGCTTCAACCCAAACGCCACATCCGCCCCGATGAACCTATCGTCCTCCAGCAAATGCCCGCTGATGAGCAGACCCGGGCCCTGCTCCAAACGCAGCAGCGCCTCGCGCACCGACTGGGTAAACAGCGTCGTGTCCGGCAAGGTCATGGTCGCCGTCGTCACCCGCCCCACGCTGCGTTGCAGCACGCGCAACACCAAACGGTTCTTTATCAGTAGCACCACCTTCATTTGTTTGCCTCCAGTATCCTTCAACACATTGTCGAGCTTGAGACTCCGACCCGTATGATCAGCCTCTCAAGACGACCGGCGAGGACAACAACTCGCCGATAGTCAAAGATCACCACCAATTATTCCAACACCGTAATCCCACCCGTCACCAAATCAATATCCGCAAATGGCACATGCTTGGCGCGGTCAAAAATACGCAAAGTTTTGTCGTCTACAAACTGCATTTCTTCTACTCGGTATTCCGCTTTCGCTGGCACCCACAGCAATCGTCGGTTGCCAAAGTTTGCCTTATACGTAACCGGGTCCGCCGCGCCGGTCATAAACCACACGCCATCAGCATCTGAAATCGCTATACCGCACGGCGAGCTGGTTTCAAAGTAGGGTCGATTTCCATACAGAATATTTTCAAGCTTGCTTTCAATAAACAGCATGCTCATCGGCGCACGATTCAAATGATTTGTCTGCTGCATCGCCGTCGAGATCTGCCCATAAATCGCATCATTCGACGTATGCCAAGCCTCCACCGTCGACGGCACATCTGGCATGCTCGTTTTTCCATTTAGAAAATACGTCGGACAGCTCGCGGTCTGGGGAGCTGACACCTGGCTGGTCTGTGTACCCGACACCGGTTGATTACCAGCACGGAGTTTTTGCAGCCCGTTCAATACGGCTGTTTGGTTTGGAAAGGCCAAGATAAAAATGAAATTCAACATCATACCCAACAATGACAAGACCAAAAAAATTGCACCCGCAATATCCCAACCTCGTTGCGCTGCCTTGAAATAGGCCACGGATTCCCAACCTTGCTTTTGCCAAGCCCAGCGCTTGCCATAATAGGCGGACCAGCTTTTAAAACCAATCAACATCAAGAAAGCAAAAATGTTGATCCATCGTTGTACGGTGATAAAGGCAAAGAAACCGATGGCCATGTTCAAGACAATCACCACCACTTCAGCCAAGATAATCCACCAAACAGAATGAAACACGCTCCAAAGAATCGGCAAACCGGCAGCACCCAAACTCCAACCCGCCACTTCGCGAGGGAAGATCGAAGCCGAACCTTTGCCCGAACGTTCATCCGCCGGCGCGTCGCTTGGCAAACGCTTACGGAGCAACGATACAATGCCAATTGGCAACAACAAGAACAAGCAAAAATACACGCCCGCCATCGTCATAAAACCAATCGCCACACCAAATAGCCGAGCCGAAATATCAGTAGAATGAATGACAAATTTCAAACCGAAGTACATGACAAGCCCAAGCAGCACCATCAATAGTGGTGACAGACACAACAAGCTACCCACGACTTTATCTTTCTTACGCAGCTCACGTGGCACGCTCGGCGCCATCGCGTTTGGCACCAGCTCTGGCAGCGCATCTGGCATATTGATTCCTACTTGGTTGGGGAGTTCCATAGAGTTTTTCGTTGACTATCCGTTACCATAAAATGGGGGATATGTCAACGGGTCTCGTTCAGTATATACTATCTCCATGTCCGACCTTTTTCTCGATCTTCGCAAGCATGACCGCGTGGTGGATTTTCTCCAAGACACCCTCGAATTCGCCGACGGCAACGAACGCGAAGCCGCGCAAAAACTAGTCACCGTCTACCAAGACGGCGGTCACTTTTCGACCACCACCTTGGTAGAAGCCGCCCGCCGCCTGGGCAAAGCCACCTGGCCTGCGCGTTTCGCCTTAAAGCGCTTTATCTCTCAAGAAGGCGCCGCTCTCGAATGGCAACGTGTGGTTGCCTCCGTCCGCCCCTCCACCGCCCATCTGTTAGAGCGCTTGCAAGCCAGCCTCGACACCAAAAACCTCCACCAAGTCCTCGAACACCCCGACTCCGACATGGCCCTCGGCCCCTCCGAACGCTCCGAAATCGACGCCATCCACCGCTCCGTCCACCTCGACATCTGGCACGAAAAACACAAAGCCCTCGCCGTCTACCTCAACGATGGCGAAAAAGAACTCGCCGCCGCCATCAAACGCCTCAATGCTTTGCGCGAACTGGCAGGTGATCTCCCCAAGGCTTTTCAAGACGAAATCTTTTCCAAGATAGAACGCTACGAAGACCATATCTTCTACCAAGGCCAAGTCGTCTCGCTCGAAATCCTCGACGACGAAATTCGCTACTACACCGACCAACGCGAAATCAGCCCCCTAGAAATTTGATACAGTTTTCGTGGTTTTATTGTTT
>JAYVTL010000162.1:0-12471 GCA_043788845.1 Candidatus Uhrbacteria bacterium | reverse complement strand
CACTCGACGCAGCTTCGGCGGCAGTTGATGTGACGACGATTAAGACGGAAGCTGAAGAAAAGAAGGAAGTTGAAGCTGCTAAGAAGGCTGAAGACGAAGCTGCTGCGGCCGCGAAGTAAGACTCTCATGGAGATGAAGTTCGACATAAAACGATCCTGGCCCGTTATCGCGGCTGGGATCGTTTTAATTTTGCTGATTTCGGGCGTGGCCTTTTGGTATGCTATTTCTGGGACGGGGCGCAAGCCGGTGCAGGCGGCGACTGGGAATACGGAGGCGACTTCGACGATGGAGATGGCGACTTCTACTCAGGTTGTGCGGGCATTGGATGGTGTGATGGTGGCGCCGGGGATGGATAAGTTGCAAAGTTTTGCGGTGATGATTGATAATCATCCAGATGCACGTCCGCAGAGCGGTCTTTCTCGAGCGAATGTGGTGTATGAGATGCCGGTAGAGGGTGGGATGACGCGGTTTATGGCGGTGTTTGATGCGTCGACGACGGCAGATATGATCGGGCCAGTGCGGAGTGCGCGTTTGTATTTTGCGGAGTTGGTGGATTCATTGCATTTGATGTATGGCCACGTGGGTGGTTCGCCCGAAGCATTGGAGTGGATTAAGAACAAAAAAGGGTTTGAAGATTTGAATGAGTTTTGGAATGGAAAATATTATTGGCGGTCAGCGAAACGAGCGGCACCGCACAATGTGTATACGCGGATGGATGAGTTGAATAGCGCGCTGGTTGAGAAAAATTGGACGGCAAAAAATCCACCGAGCTGGGTGTATGACGATGCGACGTCGACGAAAGTATTGGTCGCAAAATCTGAGGTGATTCATTTTGCGGCGGTGCCGGATATTCAGTGGAGTTATGATGCGACGACGCAATTGTATGCGCGGTTGGATGGTGGGATTGAAAAGAAAGATGCGGATGGCACGGCCGTGCGTGCGGCGAATGTGTTGGTGCTGCATACCGAGAGTCAGACGATTGATGACTATGGTCGTTTGAAAGTGCGGATGACGGGCTCGGGGCCGCTCGAGGTGTATCGCGATGGACGGAAGATTGAGGGGACGTGGCATCGGAGTACGGGGGAAGGTTATCGATTTGAAACGGTGCAGGGGACGGATTTGGCTTTGCACCGTGGGACAAGTTGGGTGGAAGTCGTGGATTTGGTGACGACGAGCAGCACCGCGAAGTGACGAGCGACGGTTTTCGCGCTAAGATTTTGTACATGAAAACTTTGGATTCAACAACGCATCGGTATTTGGTAAAAGGCGGTGTTCCCCTGCGAGGAACGGTCGAGGTCCCAGGCGCAAAGAATGCCGCTTCCAAAGAATTGGTGGCGAGTCTTTTGGCGGATGAACCAGTGACGCTCGAGAATGTACCGATGATTGGTGAGATTGATTTAACGATTGAATTATTATTGGGATTGGGTGCAAAGGTGAAACGCAAGGGACATACGGTGACGGTTGATGCTTCGACTTTGGCGACGCCGCAAGTTTCGTCGGCGTTTAGTCGCAAGAATCGGATTCCGATTTTATTGTTGGGACCATTGTTGCATCGGTTTGGGGAAGCGGTGATCCCGGCGCTGGGTGGCGATGCGATTGGGGCGCGGCCGGTGGATTTTCATTTGGAAGCGTTGCGCAAGATGGGGGCAGAGATTACGCATGATGGAGATGTCTACGTAGCGAAAGCAAAACGGTTGATGGGTACGGTGATTGAATTGCCATATCCGTCGGTTGGAGCGACGGAGAATGTGATGCTGGCAGCGGTGAAGGCAAAAGGCACTACGGTGATTAAGAATGCGGCGATGGAGCCAGAGATTGTTGATTTGGCCATGCTATTGCAATCGATGGGTGCGATTATTCACCAAGACGTGAATCGGACGTGGATTATTGAAGGTGTCGAAAAATTATCGGGTGCGAAACATCGGGTGATTCCGGATCGGTTGGTGGCGGCGTCGTTTGCGGTGGCAGCGGTGATTACGGGCGGGGATGTTCTGGTTAAAGGAGCGCGTCAGGTTGATTTGTTGTCTTTTTTGAATGCGTTGCATCGCGTTGGAGTTTCTTATGAGATTCAAGATGATGGGATTCGTTTTATGGGCGCGCAAAAGTTGCAACCGATTGCGATTGAGACGGATGTGCATCCGGGATTTATGACAGATTGGCAGCAGCCATTTGTGATTTTATTGACCCAGGCCGACGGGGTGTCGATTGTGCATGAGACGGTGTATGAAGAACGTTTTGGATATACCGATGCTTTGTGCAAGATGGGTGCGAAGATCCAATTGCATCGTGAATGTTTAGGCGCGAAAGCGTGTCGTTTTAGAGATCGGGATTATAAACATAGTGCGATTATTGTTGGGCCAACGCCGTTGAAAGCGGCGACGATTGCGGTGCCGGATATTCGGGCGGGGTTTTCATATTTGCTGGCCGCTTTGATTGCAAAGGGGACGTCGACATTGACGGGGGTTGATCATTTGGAACGTGGATATGAAGATTTGATTGGGAAAATGAAAAAACTGGGTGCGAAGATTGAGGTGAAATAATTTACCGACGAAGTCGTTAGAATTACAGCTGGATGATAAGGATGCGGGGTCGATTGGCCAAGTCATTTTTTATTTCTATGTTCGCGGCAGGGAAATACTTTTTTGCTAGAGCTGAGATTTTTTTTACTTGTGGGGGATCGAATTCAAAGAAGAGTGTGACATTGGCAAAGCTCCATTCTGGAATATGGCGAGAAAGTTGGGCGAGGAAACGCGTGATGAGAGTGAGGCCGTCGGTGCCTGAGAAGAGGGCGCTGGCGGGTTCGAATTTCATGACGTCGAGTTCGAGTTTTTGTTTATCGGATACGGGAAGATAGGGAAGGTTGGCGCAGATGAGGAGATTTCCGGAATGTTTTTGCAGCCAGCGATAAGAATTTTTTTGGAGCAAGTTACTTTTGAGAAAAGAAATGCGTTTGGTGACTTGATGAAGTTTCGCATTTTTTTTCGCGATCAAAAGTGCGCGTGTGCTGACGTCGCTTGCGAGAATTGTTGCGTCGGAAATTTCTTTGGCGAGGGTGATGGCAATGGCGCCGGATCCGGTGCCGATGTCCCAGATGGTGGTCGGAGGGCGCATGGCATGCGCCCGTACGAGATCGATCATTTGTTCGGTCTCGGGGCGGGGGATGAGGGTGTGTTTATTGACGATGAAGGTGCGGCCGTAGAAATCTTTTTCGCCAAAAATGTGCGCAATGGGTTCATGTTTTACGCGGCGCGCGATGAGTTGGTGGAATTTTTTTGAGACGGCGGCAGAAAGTTTTTCTTGCGAATTGGCAATGAGAAAGACGCGATCCTTTTTGAGGACATGGGCGAGGAGGAGTTGGGCCTCAAATACTCCAAGATCGCGATCTTCGTCGCAGACGATGTGCTTGGGTTGGAGCTTGGGAGCAGTGGCGCGAAGAGCTTCAGAAATAGTCATAATTGAGAGCATAGCAAAATATCCCCGATTGGGGATATTTTGTGTGGTGGACGCACCTGGGTTCGAACCAGGGACCTTTCGAATGTGAATCGAACGCTCTAACCAACTGAGCTATGCGTCCTCGACTTGTGCCCGCGAGATTACCGGGTTTGGCTGGGTTTGGCAAGGGCGGGTGTGATGCTATGATAGTTCTTATGTCATTCAAGAATTTCCCCTGGAAGAAGTTATTACCATTTAAGCGGCCGTCAACGATTGATCGGTATGAGGTGCGGGTGGTGACGGCGGTCGAGGAGTTGGCGGCGCTCGAAGGGTTGCCGTTGGAGATCCGGTATGTGTTGGCGGTGAAGCCGTCGCGGTTTGAGGTGTTCAGACTGCTGCTCGAGCGAGGATATGGGATTGGGGTGCGGAGTGTCGAGAAGACGCCGGAGGAGGTGTTGCGGGCGGTGGACCGGGTGTCGCGTATTACGCAGCGAAATACGATTGTGCCTTGGCTCGAAGATTTATTGCGAGAAGGAACCTTGCCGCAGTTTTTGTCGGGTGAGCTTGAACAGGCAGAAAAAGACGGGATTCAGTTGTATCAAGAGGTGAACGTGATTATGGCGCAGCGGACTTCGTTTAAGAAAATCGTGATTGTGGATTTGGCGAATAAGGGAATTGGGGAATACGAACAGGGGTTGATGCATGAAATCAATGCGGATTTGTATCCGATGGCGATTGAGTCGATTGTGCATCGGGTGCAGTTTGATAATGCGCATACGCGGACCGAAGTGGCGCAAGGGATTTTGAAAGCACTGATTATTATTGGGCCGATTGCACATGCGCTGGAGCATGTGGTGTCTGGGTTGGGTAAGGTATTTGCGGCGAGTGCGGATGATATTTTGTCAGAAGTGGCAGAATTGTTTGCCTTGCGTGGCTCGGGTTTTACCTGGAGACAGTTGTTGAAGCGAACACGTATTTTGATTCCAATTTTCATTGTGGCCACATGGGCGGTGTTTCAGGTGGAGCCGTTGATTCAGAGCGGACGGCCAGGGTTGGCGGGCTTGGTTTTTGGTTTTTCGGCGGTATCTTTGTCGTTGACGACGGCGATCCAATCGATTTTTTTGTATCGTGAGGCCTATCGACGGTTAGCGCGAGAAGGCAAGTTGCAGTTGAAACCCGGACAAACATTGACGGGGTTGGCATTGCGGCAGGATTTTACCAATCCGGCCCGGTTGGGATTATTTATGGGGGCACTGGCGGCGCCGGTGATGGCCGGGATAGTGTTTGTGTTTTTGCCTGTTCTCGCAAAGAATGGGTGGGCGTTGGCGTTATTGGGGTCGGTGGAGTCGGTGGTGGCGGGGGTGATGGTGATGCTGGCGAGCCGGATTGAGCAGGCGATTTTTAGGGAGCGGATCCGGCGAGCGATGAAGGAGATTGTACAGCCGAGCGTGCCCGAACACCCCTCGCGCTGACACTCGACACGGCGGAAAGAGGCGAGTACACTGCATCCATGGCTATTTCTTTTTTTCGTGCTCGTAAAAACGAGGATGGGACGACCAAACAAACCGCATTAGGTTTTGTGTTTGAGCTGGTGCAGGTGGTAGCTATTTCTTTGGCGATTATCATTCCGGTGCGGTATTTTTTGGTGCAGCCATTTTATGTGAAAGGTGCCTCAATGGAGCCGAATTTCTTTGACCATGAATATCTCATCATTGATGAGATTTCATATCGGTTTCATACGCCGGAGCGGGGAGATATTGTGGTGTTTCGGTATCCCAATGACCCTAAACAGTATTTCATCAAGCGGGTGATCGGGTTGCCGGGGGAAACGGTGGAGATTGCAGGTGGGCAGGTAAAGGTGTTTAATGCAGCTCATCCCAATGGTCAGATGTTAGACGAGCAGCCGTATCTTGACCCCAGTGTGTTTACCGCGACCACGCGCACGGTGACGCTCAAGAATGATGAATACTTTGTGCTGGGGGACAATCGGCCGGCGAGTTTGGACTCGCGGTACTTTGGAGCGGTGAATAAATCATTCGTGGTGGGCAAGGTGTGGTTGCGTGGTTGGCCGCTTGATCGATGGAAGGTGTTTAAGGAGCCGACGTATGCGTTGTGAACAAGCTTATTAGCAAATCAGTTATAAGCTAACCGGAAAGAAGATTTCTCTCATTTATTTCTCACTATGCCTCTCAAGAAACCAGCAGCGAAAGAAAAGAAAGTTGAAGGTCCGGCTAAGAAAGCGCCACAGCCGCTTAGTTTGGTACGTGGGATGAAAGACATTTTGCCGGGTGACCAGCATATTTGGGATGCGTTTCGTGATAAGGCGCGTAGTTTGAGTGAAGCCTATGGCTTTGCACGGATTGATACGCCGGTATTGGAAGAAACCGCTTTATTTGTGCGTGGCGTTGGTAAAATGACCGACATCGTTGAAAAAGAATTGTATTCGTTTGATACGGCAGGTGGTGAAAGCGTTTCATTGCGTCCAGAAATGACGGCGCCGGTGATGCGTTCGTATATTCATCATGGCATGTTCAATGTGCCGCAACCGGTGAAGTTATATTATGTGGCGCCGATGTTTCGCCATGACCGTCCGCAGCATGGCCGCTATCGCCAGTTCATGCAATTTGGGTGTGAAGTGTTGGGTGATGGCAATGCGATTATTGATGCGCAGCTCATTTTGGTTGCGTATTTGTATGCGAAGGAGCTGGGGATTGAGACAACGGTGCAGATCAATTCGATTGGCACGCCAGAATCTCGAGCGAATTATAAGAATGCGTTGGTGAGTTATTTTCGTACCAAGCGCAGTAAGTTGAGTGAAGATGATAAGAAGCGCTTGCTCAAAAATCCGATGCGTTTGCTTGATTCAAAAGATCCAGCCATGGCTGAATTGAAAGCAGAAGCTCCGCAGATTGTGGATTGGTTGGATGAAGAATCAAAGGCGCATTTTATGCGTGTGTTGGAATATCTTGATGAATTGGGCGTGCCGTATCAGCTGAATCCGTATTTGGTGCGGGGTTTGGATTATTATACGAAGACCGTATTTGAATTGTATCCGGTGTCAGAAGATCCAGAAACGGCGCAAAGCGCGATTGGTGGGGGTGGGCGCTATGATGGGTTGGCTGAATTGTTGGGTGGACGCCAGACGCCAGCGGCGGGGTTTGCGATTGGTTTGGATCGCGTGTTCAATGCGTTGAAGGATCATCCGCCAGCGGCACCATCGCAGGATTTGGACGTGTTTATTGCACAGCTTGGTGATCAGGGTCGCAAAAAAGCGTTGGCCGTATTTGAAGAGATGCGTAAGGCAGGGATTAATGCAGCCGAGGCTTTTTCGAAAGATGCGATCAAGGCGCAGATGGAAATTGCTAATCGCCGCCATGCGAAATTTGCCATCATTATTGGTCAAAAAGAAGTGTTGGATGGGACGGCGGTGTTGCGCGATATGGATTCTGGCACGCAAGAAATTGTGGATGTACGCAAGGTGGTGCATGAGCTCAAGAAGAAGTTGGGGATGAAGGAATAGCTGGATTTTGTAGCCTTGACGCCTTTTGCGTTTTCCGCTAATCTCCGAGGCGTCGATAGGTATATTCATTATCTCTTCAAAGAAAGGAAGGTGGACTCTATGGCAGAAGTTAAACGCAAGAAAGGTGAGACATTTGACGCTTTGTTACGCCGTTTTCAACGTCGTGTGCAATCTAGCGGTAAGATCTTGCAAGCCAAGAAAGTCCGGTTCTTGAATAAGCATCAAAGCCGCAATAAAGTACGCGAAAGCGCTTTGTTCCGGGTTGAGAAGAGTGCTGAGTACGATTATAAGCTCAAAACCGGTCAATTGAAGGAAGAGCCAAAGAAGCGTTGATTCAACGCTTCTTTTCGTTTATGCTTAGATGCATATGATTACTGCTCAACTCGATACGGATATTAAAGAGGCCATGAAGGCAAAGAATGAAAGTGCCTTGTCGACCTTGCGGATGGCGAAGTCAGCGTTGAAAAACAAGCAGATTGATACAGGCAAGGAGTTGACTGACGATGAAGCGCAGGCGGTTTTGCGGACTATGGTGAAGCAGTATAAAGATGCGTTGGCAGATTTTACTAATGCTGGACGGACAGATTTAGCCACCAAACAAGCTGGTGAGATCGAATTGCTTGAACGCTATTTGCCATCGGCGATGCCGGAGGGGGAATTGGAGCAGTTGACCAAGGAAGTGATTGCAGAAACGGGGGCAACGAGCGCCAAAGATATGGGAAAAGTGATGGGAGCGGTGATCAAAAAAGCGGCAGGCCGGGCTGATGGAAATAGTGTGCGAGCCATTGTGCAAAAACTCCTCCCCTAGGGAGGAGTTTTGGTGTATACTGGATTCGTTAGAGTGTTTGGTTTTTTACCCATGCTGGGAAACCTTTTCTTTCGTTCGATTCTCCGTTCGCGGCTTGCGGGCGTTTTCGTCGCGTTGACGATATTTTTTGGTGTTGGAGTGACGTTGCCGGTTGCTGTCCATGCACAAACCGCGGCTTCGTTGAAAAATGCATCGATTGTGGCTGAAGCTGCCGGTGTCCCGCAGGTGAATTTGGTGACCTTGATTGGTCGGATTATAAATATTGCATTGGGTTTTTTGGGAACGGTATTTTTGATTTTGATTTTGTACGCCGGTTATATTTGGATGACGGCGGCGGGTGATGCGGCCCAGGTGCAAAAAGCCAAAGATATTATTCGTAATGCCATCATCGGGATTGTGATTGTGGCGAGCGCGTTTGCGATTACCAATTTTATTTTTGGATTATTGGCTGGGGATCAAGGCGGTTTGGGGGGTGGCTCGAATAAAGGGGGCAAGGGCGGAGGTTTGAGCTTGAGCTCGGGTTCATTGGGTGGAGGGATTCTTGAATCGCATCTTCCATCGCGAAATGCGACGGAGGTGGCGCGTAATACACCGATCATCGTCACCTTTAAGGAAGCGATTGATCCGGCTTCGTTTATTGCGAATTGGACGGATGCCACGAGTGGTACGGTTGATGGCTTGAATGCAGCGAATATTTTGGTGTATCCAACAGCAGAAGGCGAAGCTGCGGCTTTGACGAGTGATAAAGCGCATGTGAAGTATTTGAAGAATTTGAAAACGTTTGTGATTCGTCCGGTGGATTATTTGGGGAGTGCGGTCAAGAAGGTGCCGTATACCGTGGTCTTGAAGGGTGGAACGGGTGGGATTAAGAAAAAAGATGGTTCAGCGGCGTTTAATGGGCCATTTGGGTCGGGGTATAATTGGCAGTTTGAAGTGTCGACGGTGATTGACTTGACTGCGCCGCAGGTGGTGAACGTGGTGCCAGAAGCGGGTGGAAAGTATGATCGGAATATTGTGATTCAGATCAATTTTAATCGGCCGATGGATCCAACTTCGGTGAGTGGCAAGGTGGCGGATGGATTTACCAATATTCAAGTCTTGAGCACGCCAAAAGGTGGTTTGAATCAGGTGCCGGTGGATGGAGAATTTGTGGTGTCGAATGAGTATCGGACCGTGGAATTTGTTAGTACAGAAAAATGTGGCACTAATTCTTGTGGACAAGATGTGTATTGTTTGCCGGGAGATGCGGCTGAACAAGTTCTCGCCAAAGCGGCGACCTTGATAAATCCAGATAGTCCGCAGGCAGAATTTACTTCGAATGGGTTTAATGGGGTGGTGAGCGTGACCTCAAATTCGTTGGATGGAAATAAAAGCGGCAAGGCAGAAGGGCCACCGGCGGATAATTATGCGTGGGAATTTGGGACATCGAACGATATTAAGTTGTCACCGCCTCGGATTGAAAAAACGGTGCCAAATTCGGATCCGCAGTTAGGGGAGAATTCAAATATTCCACTCGATCAAAAAGTGCAGGCGAGTTATGACACACGTTTGCGCTCATCATCGTTGAATAGTGATAATGCGTATATTGAGGCGCATGGGAAGGATGAAGTGAATCCCGATACATTTTGGTGGTCGGTAAGTATGATGATTTTGAATGAGGCGGGGGATCCATACGATGCGAGTAAGCAGCCGGCTCAAGTACCTTCGAAATCTGCGCTTGTGATATCACATCGTCCGTATTTGCCGTCTGGAGATGAATTGAAGAGTTGGACTTTCTATGACCCGTATATTTTGCACGGGGTGCAGGATGTGTATCAGAATTGCTTCAATCCATCGGCGAAATGCGGTACGAAGGATGTGCCAGACATGATCTCCCAAGGACCTAATTGTTGTAATAGTGCGGCGTCTAAAACTGGCTGTAAGCCATTGTTCAATCCATAAATACCAACTGCCATGCTACGTCGCCGCCTCTTGAATCTGTTCCTCGCTGTCACCATGCTGTTTGGTTTTGGGAATGCGGTATTGGTGTCACCAGTACAGGCACAGATTACCCAGGGACTGCAGGAAGTGGGTGCGACGGTGAAATTGTCGAGCGCGGATCCGCGAACGATTGTGGTGCGGATTATTAATATCGCATTGGGGTTGGTGGGGATTATTTTGGTGAGTTTGATTTTGTATGCAGGTTTTTTGTGGATGACATCGGGGGGAGATTCGAAGAAGATTGATCAAGCGAAGAAGATTATTACCAATGCCGTGATTGGCTTGGTAATTATTTTGTCGGCGTGGGCAATTACTAAGTTCGTGATTGAAAAATTGTTGCAAGCAACGCAAGACGGTGGTGGCGGCGGGGGTGGCGGACAGCAGCAGCAAGGTGGTGGTTTGGGTGGAGGCGGTTCTTCAAATTTGTTTAAGGTCAATTCGATTACGCCGCAGGGTGCGGTGCCGTTGAAGAATGTTGAAGTGAAGATCGTGTTTTCAAAACCGGTGGATGATGCGAGTGCGGCCACTATTTCTGTCGTGAAAGCTGATGGGACTGGGGTGGCTGGGACCGTGAAAGTGAATGGGAGCGTGGTGTCATTTACCCCAAGTCAGGCTTGCCCAGCGCCAAATGGGAGTTTGAAATGTTTTGATGGTGATGTTGAGTTTACGGTGAAGGTGCCTGGGTCGGTAAAGAGTATTTTGGGGGTGACGGTGGTGTGCTCATCGTTCAATCCTTGCACCGGTAAGTTTAAGACAGGGAATATTGTGGACACGACGCCACCGGGCGTGTCGTTGAATTATCCGACGTCGGGGATGTCGATTTCGATCAATACGATTCAGGGTTTGCAGGCCTTTGCATCGGATGATAGTGGAATTTCTTTGGTGAAGTTTTTGGACGCTGCTGGCACCATCGGGATTGATTCGCCCAAAGCGACGTCTTCGCCGTTGAGTTATGATGCGAAGGTTGATTGGGATACAGCGGGGGCGGCGATTGGAAAACATTTGTTGAGCGCGAGTGCAGCAGATATCGATTCAAATACTGGCAACAGCGGAAAAGTTGAAGTCGTGTTGCGCCCTGAACATTGCTTTAATTCAAAAATAGATTTGAACGTGGGTGAAACGGGTATTGATTGTGGCGGCGATCCAAAATCAGATGAATATTGTGGTGCGTGTTCGGGTGGGAGTTGTACGCAGAACTCGGATTGTTCGAGTGGGTTTTGTGTGAATGGACAATGTGTGTCGCAGCCCGTGATTAGTTCAGAAACGCCAAATAATGGAAAGCCTGGAACTTTTGTCACTTTGAAGGGAACGAACTTTGGATATAGTGATGGTGAAGTGCGTTTTTTGGGGAATCCGGTTGATCCAGCGGATGACAAGGTAGCGAAAGCGCCAGATGCGTGTACGGCATTGGGTGTGAGTTTGTGGTCGAATACCCAGGCCGTGGTGGCGGTGCCAGATGGCGCGGTGTCGGGTCCGGTGCAAGTCTTGAATAGTTCGAGTGGGTTGAGTGATAAGACGGATGATGGGACGGGGCCAAAGATTACTGATTTTTCTGTAAACAATGTGACCCATCCGGGGTTGTGTGCGTTGACACCGAATGTTGGATTTGTGGGTACCGAGTCGGTGGCGGCGGGGCAAGGGTTTGGGGCGACGGCGGCGACGGTGAAATTTGGGGTATTGAACGTCACTTCGTTTCCGTCTTGGTCGGATACCTCGATTCATTTTAAGGTTCCAGTCGCTAATGCAGGACCAACGGCGGTAAGTATTTTGACTAAAGATGGTGAAAGTAATCCGATTGATTTTACGGTTCAAGATAAAAACTTGGGAGCTTCGCCCGAGATTTTGTCATTGTCGCCAGAACAGGGTCCGCATCAAGAATATGTGACATTGTTTGGAAAGAATTTTGGTTACTCGGTGGGATTTGTGACGTTTACTGATCCGCAGAGTGGATTGGAAGCGATTGGTGATACGTCTTTTCCGGCGGCGTGTAGTGCTGGTTTTTGGAAGGACGATGCGGTGATCGTGAAGGTGCCATCGGTGTTCTCGAAGAATAATGCGAATACGCCACCTGGTTTGTATCATTTGAAGTTGCGACGGGCGGATAATGCGTTGAGCAATGAGGTGAACTTTACGATGACGACGGGTAATCCAAAGCCGGGTATTTGTGCAATTCAGCCAGCGGTGGGTCCAGAAAAAACGGTGGTGACATTATTGGGCGAACGCTTTGGACTGGCAAAACCAACGGTGAACTTTAAAGGCGGCGGCGGTCAAAAGGTATTGGCCTTGGTGGACGATAAATTTACCAATACGCAAACCATGGCGACGGTGCCAAAATTTGCGGTGACGGGTGGTGTGGTGTTAACGACATCGGATGGGTTGTTGTCGAATGCCGTGAATTTTCAGGTGATGAATTGTAATCAAGATCCTGGTGTCTGTGGGCCAGCTGATAAGTTTCAATGTTGTGCTTCGGGTGAATGTCAGCCGGTGGGAGGTAAGTGTAGTCCGGTGGCGTTGAAGTCACAGTATGCCTGGCAAACTTCGACCGGGTTGATTCCGATTGCGCCGCGGGTGATTGAAGAATGCTCGCCAAATACTGTGCCATCACCATATCCGTCACCATCACCATGGTTGGGTCGGACGGGTGGGGATCAGGTGCCGGTAGACGCGGCTATCCAGATGCGATTTTCTCGTTTGCTTGAACCGGCTTCGGTGAAGAAGGCTTATTTTCAAT
>JAYVTL010000161.1:0-1823 GCA_043788845.1 Candidatus Uhrbacteria bacterium | reverse complement strand
GACAAAACACGATGATAAAAACTCGTGAACGGGCTGGGGATGAAGCGCTTGAGTTGATGCAACATATCAGACGCTGTAGGTATAGATGGAAATCAGGCCAAAGACAATACCAACCGACAAGGTGCCGACCGAGGCTGGAACAAATAAGTCGAGACCAAAACCCTTGGCACATAACAAGAGGATGACGCCGGTGACTTGGAGCAGCATTTTGATTTTGCCAGCCCAGTTGGCGCTGATATAGGTGCCAAAACGGTGGTGGCGAAAAACTGCCGAGACAACGACCAAGACTTCGACCAAAACGATGATGGCCGCGAAGACGGCGTTTATTTCGCGAGCAACAAAGGCGACCATGACGGCGCCGATCAGGAGCTTGTCGGCGATAGGGTCGGCGATGGTGCCCCAGATGGTGATTTGCCGGCGGGTGCGAGCGAGGGAGCCGTCGAAGACATCAGTCAGGGCGGTGAAAATAAAATACGGGATGGCGATGGCCCATTGCTCGGTCCAGACGAAAAACACCACGCCCGGCGTGAGCAGAAGACGCAAGCTCGTCATATGATTGGGCGTAAAACCCCGCGGAATCAACCGCAAGATAGTTCGAGCGAGCAAGCTATCATAGAATGTCAGCTTGACATTCTCATTGGTCATCAACATACAGTGTCGTCTCGCATGCTACCATTATCGGCATATATGGGCGATCGCATCAAGGATTTGATTGGAGGGGTGATTATCATCGGGACATTCGCCGCGGTTCATCTCTTGCATAGCCAGATACCGATTGTCATTTATTTTACCTTACTCTTTGGCATTTTATTTCATGCACAAGTATTGGCGACGCGCTTGTTTCCCAAGGTGAGCTGGCTGGCATCGGTTGGCATGGGAGCGGTCGTTTTTTTCGCCATCCAGTCTTTGACGCAAACCGTTTTTTTCTATCTGAATGCACCGCTAGATGCCGCCACCTTCTCTTGGACAACCTTTATTACCATGTGTGCCTGTCAGGTTTTGCAATTGGTCTTGGGTACACCCGAAGCAGAGATTGAAGAATTCCATCCACCCACCACACGCAGTCTATTGCTTGGTGTGACGCTGGTTGCAATCTCCATCAGTGTTTTGGTGTTTGTGGTGATGGTAGGTTTGCAGCATGCGACCAGTGACTCGATACGCAGTCCGTGGTTAGTGCTGCCAGGCGCGGTGTATGCAGCGATCGGTGTGAGTTGGCTGGCGGTATTGATTGGAAGTTGGTTGGTGCCATCACGAACGCTCGCCAGTATCCAAGCTGGCTTAGCGCTGTTGTCGACAACGGTGATTACGCCGCTGGTTTATCGGATTGGTTTTGGCTTTGATGGTTTTTTGCATGTGGCTTCTGAAAAGATTTTACTGACTACAGGAACGCTATCACCCAAGCCGCTCTATTATATTGGGCAATATGTGTTTACGACATGGCTCGCGCAAAGCGCGAATGTGCCGATCGGGACGGTGGATCGATGGTTGGTGCCGGTGGCGGCAGCGATTCTCATCCCGTTTGCGCTGGCAATGTCATTGGACGAGAAAAAACAGGCGACTTGGTTTGCCGCCTTATTCTTTTTACCCCTGGCAGCTTTCATCGCGACCACGCCACAAGCTTTTGCCTATGTATTAGGAATGACGGCGCTGATTTTTTCACTGGGTGTCAGCGGACGACGCGTCAATCCGCTGGTGCCGTTCATCATAGCCGCTTGGGCGGTGGCGGTGCATCCACTGGCTGGACTCCCCTTTTTCTTTTTAACCCTGATGAGTGTGAGTTTGCAATGGCGAGGTCGCCGGCTTTTTTTGGCACGACTGATTGG
>JAYVTL010000160.1:0-2453 GCA_043788845.1 Candidatus Uhrbacteria bacterium | reverse complement strand
TTGAATTCTCGATCTTGTAAGGTGTCCGTCTGTACCTGATATTTGGCGTCGCCCCATTTGGTTTTGTCTTCTGGAGGGGTGGCGGACAGTATGTTCTTGCCGAATAAGAGGTCGAGCGTCAATCGCGTCGCATCAGCTCCGGGTTGTTTTGGCAAGTCTAGGTGATAGCTGCCGCTCGCAACCGAGGCGACGGCGGAGGGCGGTAGAGCGTATTTGAATTTTAGGGTTTGGGTATGGCCAGGTTCGATAGACCAGAAGGCGCCGAAAACCGTTTTGCCGAGTTCGTGCATGATGTCGACTTGACCACCAAAGGTGCGGTCGGCGGACATGGCGCCTTCGGTGCTGATGAGGGTGCTGCCGTCGGGGACATAGATGCGCGTGTAAGAACGATAGCGTGTCAGCTTCCAGGTGAATTCGCGGTTGGTGTTTTTATAGGTGAGCGTGGCGGTGCCGATTGGGTGTTGTGGATCAGTGGCGTCAACGGCATAGGTGACGGACTTGTCCATCACACCATCGGTTTTGAGTGCGGCGAGATTGGCGTCGATGGTCCACAAGAAATCCCCAGTCGTGCCTTTGGCGCGACCGGTCCAGCCTTTGCGGTCGAGCAGAGACATCAAGCTTGGGTCTTTGGCATACATCATGATGTCCTTGCGGGCGAGTGAGACGGTGAGCAAGTCGAGCAATTCTGGCCAACGAGAAGCTGGAAGTTGCTTGAGGCGATCAACAATCCCCTTGCCGATGGCGTCGACTAAATCTTTACGACGTTCGATGGGAATATTTTCTTTTTGGAAACCAATTTCAACTTCATACTCGAGCTTGTCGAAAAAATTGTCGGCGTCAAAGACCTTGCCTTGGGCGGTGATGGGACCAGTGATGCGCAGGAGGCCGGTGAATAAGCCTGGCTCGAGAGCAACCACCATTTGCGGCGGATTTTTATCAGGAAAATTGGCGGCGATCCGTTCTCGCGTATAGAAATCGATGACGCGGGCGGCGGAGGTGGGGAAATCTGGCGACCAGTTGGCGTCGCGCATGAACCAGGCAGGGACTTTGAGATACTTGGTCATGGGCACAGGCGGGACTTCTTTCCAGACGGCGGAGACAGGGTTGTCGATATTGTAGACATCGGTGAAGGCGAATTCTGACAGGTCGCCGGCGTCGAGAGTCATGGTGCCGACATTGCCGATGAAGCCACCAGAGGGGCGCATTTCGTCGGCGTTTTGCAGGAAGATGAAATAGCGCAGCGGATTGGGGTAGCCGGCGAGTGGGACGGTGACTTCAAGCAATGGGAGCGCTTCGTCGAGAGATTTTTTTAAGACTGGCAGATTGTCGGCGAGTGGTTTCAAGGCTTGGCGGATGGGGCCGGCGAGTTCGTTTTGAGGCACACGATTCCACAGCTCGAGGGCGAGATCTATTTTGTCGCGAGCGAGACGCATCTTGGGTAAGGCGTCGGCGAATTTTTGGAGGAGCTCGCGTTTTTCTTGCTTACTCAAATCATTGAAGCGGCGCGTGCTAGAAATACCGGTGCCTAAATTGCCGGTGGCATCGGCTCCGCCGCGCATGGCATCCATGATGGCTTGAAAGGCGTCGAATAAATCTTGAGCGCCATCGAGTGTACCAATGCCGGCCGAGACACTGTCTTCGAGACCGCGGATTTGGGTGCCAATATATGGCATGTCGCGCCAAAAACCAACACGACCGAGGGCGTCGCGCAATTCTTGAGCCGAGCTGCGTGCTTGAGCAAGATCAGCCGAGGCGGCGGCGAAATCTAAATTGGCGCTATCAACTTTGGCTTTGGCGAGCGCGGCTTTGACGGATTGCGCGGCAGAATACGCTTGGGCCAGGGCGATGCCGGGTGGAATGGTTATGGCGAGAATCGCCACGAAGACGACCAGCGCAACCATGCGCTTCCAAGGGAAACCGCCGCGGCGTGGCTTGGCTTCACGTTCTGGTTTTGGTGGTTTTGGCGTGGCGGGCGGTGGCGAAAGCTTCCCGGACTCATCAAGTCCGGGCACGGGGCAGGTTAGAAAATTTGGGGAATGTTCGGACATACGGAACGGAACGAGACGGGCGGGGTGACCCCGTTTTTTTACCGATCGGCGGGACGTGGGAGCGGCTTGCCTTGGAACTTTTTGAAATAGTGGAGCGCGCTGGCGATATGATAGCGCGCTAACGGATTCATGAACACTTGCCACGGCCACTTGGCGATACTTTCACGTTGGTGATAGTGGACGAAGTAGGCGTGGGGTGAAAAACACACTTTCCAGCCGCGCTCCCACATGCGGCGACACAGGTCGATATCTTCGAAATACATGAAAAATATTTCATGTATTTCGAAGATATCGACCTGTGTCGCCGCATGTGGGAGCGCGGCTGGAAAGTGTGTTTTTCACCCCACGCCTACTTCGTCCGCTATCACCAACGTGAAAGTATCGCCAAGTGGCCGTGGCAAGTGT
>JAYVTL010000159.1:0-5712 GCA_043788845.1 Candidatus Uhrbacteria bacterium | reverse complement strand
TTCTTGCATAGGAGAATTCATCTCAGCTTCTCGCACATGACGTTCATCTGCGAGAAAGGAAATGACTTACAGGGTGAATACGACCACCAAGCCGTAAATGGCAATGGCTTCTGCGAAGGCGGCACCGAGCAACATTGGGACGAACAATTTGTTCGCGGCTTCTGGGTTGCGACCGATGGCTTCCATCGCTTTGGAAACGATGAGACCGATGGCATAGGCTGGGACGGCACCGCCGAGGGCGATGGTCATACCTTTGGCCATGAGCTTTGTAGACTCTGCGTCCATGGATGTATGGGTGTTGGGTTTGACGTTGGGGGTTGGTTTTACGTCACCGTTTCACCGATTAAGAATGAGTCCGGCGCTCCCCGACCAAGGTCGGAAAGCAGCGTCTGATTCCTAATGCGCAGCGGCTAACTCTTCATTGTAGTCAGCCACATTGGTGTCATGGGTGTCATGCTCTTCAGTTTCATGTTCCCCGTGTGAAGATGTTGCGATGGTGAGATAGACGAGGGTCAACATGGCAAAGACGGTCGCCTGAACCACGCCCACAATCAGTTCGAGAAACATAAACGGCAATGGTGCGCCGACCGAGATCAGCGACGAGATGACCGTCATCAACACTTCACCGGCAAAAATATTTCCAAACAGACGCAGCGAAAGTGAGACAACCTTGGCGGCTTCCGAAAAAAGTTCGATAAAGCCGACGAGGAACTCTACCAGGGAGACCAGGATATTCATGGGCTTGCCGGTTTTGACGGCCTGCCAAATGGTGCCGAGTTGGATGAATTTATTCCAATGGGTGAAGAACCCAAGACTCAGCATGCCGATCAAGTGCGAACTGACGACCGAGATCAAGGCCATGGCCACCGTCAAATTTAAATCTGAACCAGCGGAACGCAAAATTGGAATGAGTTCGAGTTTGCCTTCGGCCATTTGCCAGATGCCGATGGAGCCATTGCCTGGCAATAAGCCAAACCAATTGGAACACAAAATAAATAAGAAGAGTGTGCCGACGATGGGCAAAAACTTTTTTGATTTTTCGCGGTCACCGGTGACTTGGTCAAAATACCCAAACAAAAACTCCAATACCGCTTCGAACCCGTTTTGGAGTTTACCGGGTTTTTTGGTGATAGAGATATTGAGGACAAAGGCGAATGCGACAAAAGCGATCGTGATAATCGTTGAATTGACGTAGGCATTGGTGATCGGAAAATTTCCGATGGACAAAATGGTTTCTGCAGCGACAGGTATATTCATGCTATTTCATTCGTTCAGCCATATCTTTCGCGCGGCGGATGACGAGGAAGCCGCAGATGACTAAGGACAAGAGCAAGCCAATTGTCGTACAGACTGGCGTAGTGTGCCAATGCGCGTCGGCCCAGC
Source organism: Candidatus Uhrbacteria bacterium (assembly GCA_043788845.1). Taxonomy (GTDB): domain Bacteria; phylum Patescibacteriota; class Patescibacteriia; order 2-12-FULL-60-25; family 2-12-FULL-60-25; genus JADZEJ01. The sequence goes on along the minus strand of JAYVTL010000159.1, from coordinate 4,329 downwards.
GGCCGGCGAGGGCCAAGAGGACGGTGGGAATGGCGATCAAGGCGAAAATGTCCCAGACGAAGCTAATGGCTTCAAACTTGGATATTTCGCTTGATTTCTTGCCTGGTTCAGCCATAAAAAGACGCGGCAAGTATATCGGCGTCAGCCGTAAACGTCAATGGGAACCCAAAATACGCACACTTTTGCCAATAGAAATGATGAGCAAAAAACTGGTCAAAGCGGCGAGACCAAAGAGCATGCGGTCGCTAAGGCGGCAGGCATTCCAATACAGCCAAGAGGTTTCGCTGGCAAAAAAGGCTACGCTGATAAATTCCATGAAGCCTGGAATGCCGACGATGGTCTGTTCCAGTAAGCCGCGCGTGCCAACCGTGCGCTCTGGGTGATCGATGGCTTTTTGAAAATCCGTATCGATCGGCAGGCTTTTGATGCTTAACAGACAAAACCACAGGAAATAAAAAACGACTACGCCGAGTACGGGCAAGATTGAAAGAAAGAAAATGGTAACGATGTGCAAGAGCGCCGATAAAAAAGAAAGACCACCAAACACAATTAAGATTGGGATGGCGTAGTGCTTGAAGGTTTCATGTTTCATAGAGCTATAGATTAAAGGCCTTCATTGCATTGTCTGTCGTGATCTTTGCAATCTCGGTCAGCGGGAGTTTGTGTAGCTCCGCAATTTTTTGTGCGATGAACTCGACATAAGTTGGTTCATTCTTTTCTCCACGATGCGGGACGGGTGTCAGATAGGGCGCGTCGGTTTCGATTAAGATCCGATCGAGTGGGATACGTTCAATCACGCGATGGACGGAGAGATCTGGATTTTCTGTTTTCTTTGGTGGAAATGTGATGACGCCGGAGAAAGACAGATAGCATCCGAGCGCGAGCAATGGCTCGGCATCAAGCCAGGAGCCGGTGAAGCAGTGGATGACGGTGCGAGGCTGGTGTCCATTCCCCTGTTCTTCGCGAATGATATCGGCGAGACGAGAGAAGGCCTCGCGACTATGAATAACGAGGGCGAGATCGAGTTCTGCGGCTAAGCGGATGTGATCGCGAAAACCTTTTTCCTGTTTGGCTTTGGCGATTTCAATATCTCGACCTTGGTCAATGCGAAAAAAATCTAAACCGGTTTCGCCAATCGCAACAACTTTTTCAGAAGATGTGGCCAGATCACGCAAGGCATCGATCGAGTAATCATTTTTATCTTCTTCACCTGCGCCGGCATAATCGGATGTGAAATGTTCAGGATGATAGCCAACACTCGCCCAAACGTTGTCATGTGCTTCTGCGAACTTGATACATTCTGCGCTGCTGCCGATGGTGGTGCCGATGGTGACGGTGCCCACGCCCTTCTCGCGCATGCGTAACAAAATCGCTTCCCGATCGGTTGCGAATTCTGGGAAGCTTAGATGCGAATGGGTGTCGATGAGGGTGAGTTTCACAACAAGACAGAAAGTAAAACTTGAAAAGTTTTCATCAACCAGGGAGCCATGGCAGATTTGGCCACCCAGTTGATGATGGTGGGGACGATAATCAGGACTTGGGTTACGTATAAGACGCCGCCCATAATGATGATACCTTCGAAGAAACCGATAATACCACCGAGTAAATTATTCGCGGTTTTCAAAAATGGAATAATTTTGAGAATGCTGAAGGCGCCGTCGAGCAACTTAAGGATGATGCCCGAGAGACGTGAGACGGCGATGAAGATGAAAGCGAACGACAAGAGTCGCGCCCAACCATCGGACATAAAGAGGCCTAAGAAAAAACTGACTTTGAGGAACCAAGCTTTGGCGACAACATAGCCGATGATGGCACCGATCAGCCGGCCCAAGGTGTGCACGAAACCGTCCTTGGCACCGGCGCCAACAAAACCGAGGAGTAATAGCGCAAGGATGATGTCGATGAGAAGCATACTGGCTTATAGGATATGCCTAAACAGCGGGACCGACAATGATGACGAATTCTCCTTTGCTGCTGGTTTTGGCAAGCTGCGCGGCGACGTCGGTGATATTTCCCCGGTACAGGGTTTCGAATTGTTTGGTGAGTTCTCGCCCAATGAAGACGAGGCGATCGGCGGGAAGGGTTGTTTGTAAGGAGACGATGGCTTTTTCTATGCGGTGGGTTGATTCAAAAAAGATGGTTGGTATTTCTCGAGTCGAGACTTGTTCGAAAAAAGTTTTGCGGCCTTTTTTGTGAGGCGAAAAGCCGGCGTAATGAAATTCGTCCATGGCAAAGCCGCAGACCGAGATCGCCGCGGACAAGGCCGAAGCACCGGGGATGGGGACGACACGGATACCATTGGCATAGGCGAGCTCGACGAGTTTGCCGCCGGGGTCGTTGACGCCAGGCGTGCCGGCATCAGAGATGTAGGCGATGTCTTTTCCTTGTTGCAAATCGTTGATGAGACGCTCGAGTTTGTGCGCGTCAGAATGTTCGTGCAAAGAAATGAGTGGTTTGGAAATCTCGAATGATGTGAGCAGCTTGGAGCTGACGCGTGTATCTTCGCAAGCAATCGCTGAACAATCACGCAAAGTCTGCAAACCGCGCAAGGTCATGTCTTGCAAGTTGCCAATTGGCGTCGCGACGATAAACAGAGTTCCCATATTAGTAACGACGAAAAATAGCGCGAATTATTCCAACGAGTTCATTGGCGAGATTTGCAAAACTGAATTTGTCCTCGCTGCCCGTGGTGAGGACATAGCGACCAACATTGGCATCATGGCCGTGGACGGCGAGGGCGTAAACACCGTCCTTGGGGGCTACGGCGTCGATGCGCGGACCAAGATAAAAGGTCGTCAACCAGGAATGCTCGTTTTTGCTATCGCGTGTTGGTTTATCCAATTGCGCGATGAAGGCGCCATTATCATCGCCAATTGCGAATGGAAGTTTTTCTTTGGTGGCGGCGAAACCAGGACCAAAGAGAATGAGATCGGTTTGGAAATCGCCGTCGGCTTGAGGAGTTTTGATTGAGAAGGTAAAGCTCTCCCCTTTTTTGGCATCGAAGGTGTAAAAATCTACACCGTCCTTAGTATCAATCCGGCCAAAATAGTGCGACAGCTTATTGGTCAATTCAAGATGATGTGCGAGTTCGGGTGTGCTAATATCCGCACTTTTGAACCAGTAGGTTGCCGCAAAAACCGTCGTTGGTACCGAGGTAGCAGCCACGATGAGTGGGAAAACGAGATACGGGCGAAAAGTCATGACGTTGAACAAGAGTATATGGTAGAATGGCTACATATGGCAAAAAAGTTTGTTTCTTTGTGTGTAGCTGGGGCGGTACTGGCTTCGATTGGTGCGGGCTGTGCGAATCCGTTTGCTGCAAAAAAACCGGTGTCGCCACCAGTGCCGGTTCAAGCCCAGCCTTCAAATAATCCGTCGGTAATCATGTTCCCACCCGCCTCGGCACCGGTACCGAGCGTGAACGATGAATTACGTGCGGCATTTCAAAACTTTCATGAGTTAAAGTCGTTTCGCTCAAAGTTCAAAATGACTTCACCGGATGGGCCAATCAGCGGTACGCTGACCTTTATTCGTCCGGATCGTTTTAGTGGCAGCATGCAAATCAAAGAGACGAAAAGCGATTTGATTGTGGTTGGCACTAGTTTATATGTTCGCCCCGAAGGCGCGGCTTGGTTGGATTATTCGAAAACGCCAGCGTCAAAAACCATGTCAGAGCAATTGCGTAAATCTATGGACAGTGGCAATACCGTAGAAAATTTTGGAATCACGGATGACACCATCATTCAAAAGTCACATGATGACGTCAATGGCTGCGATGAATATAAGACCGTGGCCAAATTGGCGAATGGTCAGGCGGTTTCGCTTGATGTCTGTGTTGCCAATCGCTTGCCAAAATATGTGCATGTTGAAGGCTCACAAGGACCATCCACCATGGAATACGACAAGTATAATGCCTTGATGACCATAGAAAAACCGCTGTAGTCAGCCGTTTGACGATTAGCAGTCAATTTGTTAGACTGCTAATCGTATGATCCCGCAAAACTTTACCACCAAATCACAAGAAGCAATTCAACTGGCCCACCATGTAGCCATGGCGAATGGGCAACAAGCACTTGAACCCGCGCATTTGTTAGCTGCATTGTTTGAACAAGATGGCGGCGTTGTGCCTTCGATTTTAAAAAAGTTGCAGGTGGACGTTTCGAGCTTGAAAGGTAGCTTGGATGCCTTGCTTACTCGCCTGCCAAAAACCGAGACTGCCCAGAATGGAAACTTGGGACAGATTTATTTGTCGCAAGATACGACGCGCGTGTTTGTTGCTGCCGAGCGAGCTGCGCGTTCGTTCAAGGATGAGTATATTTCGACGGAGCA
>JAYVTL010000158.1:0-11490 GCA_043788845.1 Candidatus Uhrbacteria bacterium | reverse complement strand
CGAGAAAAGCCCGCCTCCAAACACCGCTGCTTCAACGAACTAATCGTCTTGTAACCATAATACGTCGGCCAGACTTCATACTGCTTGATCCGCCCGCGCAACCACAACGGAATCATCCGCACCAATAAAAACTCTGGAGCCAGGGGATTGGGCACCGTAAAAATAAATGTCCCGCCCCCCTTCACCACCCGCGCCGCTTCCTTCAATGCGCGATTCACCTCCGGAATATGCTCCCAGACAAAATTCGACATCGCCACCTCATACTCTGCACTTGGCACGCTCTTCATTTCTTCCGCCGACTCGGTATAGGTTTTATCCAGCTTCGAAAACGTCGCCACCCGCGGATCAATATCCAAATGATCAACCACAAAATCACACCCCTCCTCTTCCAACTCCATCTCAATCACCACACTCCCACTCGATCCAATATTCAACACCCGCGACCCCGGCTTCAACATAAGTTCCAGTGCCACCGCCCGGATCAATCCCTTTTCTGCGTAGGTTTGCATAACCAAAGTGTAACGCAATTCTCGCCATTAAAAAAGCGCCCTTGCTCGCGACCACCAACCTGTCACCAACCTTCACGCTTCACAAAATGCCTAATCTTCGCTACTGTTCCCCCCAGCCAGTGAGACGGGCCTTCATTGTTCACTTGAACTTCGGTCCTATCAAAACGATTTTCACTGGGAAAAACACTATGCAAGGCAAGATTTCAGGCAAGAATGAAGAGAAAGGCTTCGGCTTCATCACCCCAGACGGTATGGAAGACGCCAAAGGCAACAATGTCTTCTTTCACACCTCCGCCGTCGAAGGCACTTCATTTGAAGAGCTCGCTATCGGTACCATGGTCACCTACGAAACCGAAGCTTCAGACAAGGGCCCACGCGCCGTGCACGTCCAAAAGGTCTAACCGACCCACCAACCAAATAAAAAAACCGACCTCACAAGGTCGGTTTTTTTATCTCGTTACACTCTTGAGCCCCACATAAGCAATGACCGGCAGCAAGACATACAAAAAATATAAGAGTGCCGCACTCAATACGACAAATCCAGCAGCCACCACCGGCTCAATTTTTTTCACGCGAGAAAGTTCCGCCGGCATAAACCCATTCTGAAAACGAGTATAAAAACTTGGGATGAAGAAAATACTCAAGGCCGCCAACACACACCAAATCGAAGCAATATCATAGCCACCCTGATAATCAGCCAGTGCTCCAGTCAGTCCAGTGCACGACAATAAGCCATTCACCGTCACCGAGCTATTCGCCGCATGCGCTAAAAAAACATACCCAAGCATGGCCACAAAAGTAAAATTCGCAAACACCCATGGGTAGACCAAAAGTAAACGACGGTTCGTCTGTGTCCGTAGTTGAAAAGCTACCAATACCACGCACAGATTCCAATACAGAAACAGCATCATCCAGGTAAACGACCATACGATGTGAGAAAAACCACGCACATAAAAATGCGCATTCTCAAAATACATGTCCCGGCTAAACATATATACACCGAGTCCAGCAATCACCGCCAAAAAGCCCCAACTTCCAAAATGTTTTCGAGTCAGCTTTTCCAAAGCGAGCATCAAAAAGTAGGGGAATGAAATTGAAATCAATAAGCCAACCTTATAAACACTTTGATCATTGGACCAAATCGACAAAAACTCAAAAAACTGATGCAACCCAATACACGCAAAACCAATCAAAGTGTACTTGGTAAAATCCATCACCCGCCCATCTAGTTTTTTAAATTTTCCGCCAAAGGCGTGGAAGTAATACTTAGCCCAAGTATATCCGCTGCTCGCAAAAATAACTCCAGAAGTCGCCAATGAAACCTCCTTGCTATAACACATATGCCAACGAGTATACGTCGCTTCCCATCCCCTGCCTATCAAAAAGCAAAAAGGCCAACGATCATCTCGCTGGCCTTCGAGTCAAAAAAAGAACACATTGCCACCTGCGCCCAACATTCCGCCCATCTTCCAACCGCTCGTTTCTTCAGCTGTCGGCTGATGAACAAATCCATACAGGGGCGTGACACTCGCAAAGAAAAAGTACGTATGCGTGACGTCATACAACGTCTCCACCTCAAGTCCGAGTGCCGTCTCTTCATGTCGCCAACGCCGTTCTTCACGTCGTGCATGCAGGTCAAGCGACGCACTGAAATTTATTTCCAGCTTTGAGGTGATCGCTGTGATCAAGCCCACATGCGACATCCCCAGTGCAAACGGTTCAGCTGGCATGGTCGCCATCCGCCCCCAACCGCCACCAACATTTACCAGCAGCGCGTGCTTGGGCGACAGCGTGAAGTTCGCTTCAAACACTCCAGCCGCTCCATACAGCCAACGCCCATGTCCCATCGGCGCCGTGGCCAACCCACCCATCGCCACCGACAAGCTCGAAGGATTGTGCGCAGCTGCTTCATCAGCTCGAGCACCACTCGTCACCAACATGGTCAAAAGGACACAACCAACCGTCGTTTTTTTCATTTGTTTTTCCTCACGCCGCGACCCTATCACCTACCACCAGACTTTTCAACCCAACTCGACAACCCCTTACTTCGCGCCCACACTATACCCAGTTGCCAGCTTAATGGCAGAAACATTTCTATGACATCATCTTCCAAGCTTTCCCTCTGGCTTTTCTGGCTCGGCCTCGCCCTCGTCACCATCACCCATCTCTACATGCTCACCATGGGACTCCCAGCCTCCCAAATGATGGGCCACGCCATCCTCAACCTCATCGCCGCCGCCCTCATCTTCGCCTCAAGAAAGACCTAGCCCCCTCCAAGAGCGAGTGCCCCTGCACCCAACCAAAATAGTGAGCGTGGGTGACACCGTCGAGTATTTTTTAAAAATCTTTTCAGTAGAAAAGTTCTTTAAAAAATGCGAGCGGTGGCAGGCCCTACGCGAAAATCATTATTTTGCCCCAGGTACATATTCCCCAAGCGCTGCCCCCCGCAGCGCTTTTCATTTCCCCCCAACTCGCTATACTCCCTTCACAGGAGCTCTCCCATGGCCTACACCATTCAAGAATTTCTCGCCCTCGATCTTTCCAACTCTGCCGTCATCTCCGCCGCCTGCACTCTCTGTTCCCACCCCATCACCGACGCCCAGCAAACCGAGCAAACCCTCACCGGCCACGCTCACGCCGATTGCTACTACGATCGCCTCAGCGCCATCATCGAGCTGCATCCCATCGGCCTGCCGTATGTCCGCTAGCCTCCCGACCCGAGCACGTCACAAAACTGCTCTTTTTTATACCCTCATCTAGCTCAAAGCCCTCACGCTATTTGAGAAAAGATTTTTTACCAAATAAAAACGCCCCGATAAGTATCGAGGCATTGCCTTTCAACCAGAGATTTGTCGCGTTGTCCTCTGAACAAAAGCGAGAATGTCCTCATTGGAGTAGCGCAGACGTTTGACCTCGCGCCACTCGCGCAAAAATTCTTCATCATCGGAGCGTTGACTCTCCCTCTGTTTTTTGCTAAGACATTCTTGTTCATTTCACAACGGAGGTTCAAATGGCCATCACCCACATTCCCTTCATCAGTATCACCGACTTCATGACCCGCGAACAAGTCGAAATCATGCGCGATGTTTTCCTCGATGCCGGCGGCGACAAACTTCCCGGCAATCGTCGTCTCGCAATCGGCGTGATGACGAGCTACAAACATTCACGCAACATCCCTTCAAAATGGGACAAAGCATTCCCTCCCCGGGATCAGATCGCCTCCATCTTCAAACAAGATCCGCTTCTCTGGAACGTCCTACATTATGCGGACTACGATGGGTTGCGGTACAGTGAGGACCATCTTCTTCGTGCGCTCGCAGAGGAACTCACATTGGTGACCAAGCTAGGCGGCCCAAGCATGGACGCGCTCCAGCTGGACATGGTCTGGCCCGATCCCATCGCAATTAATCGCTATCGTGACCGTTATCCAGAAAAGCAAGTCATTCTCCAAATCGGAAAGAATGCCATGGCCCAGTACGACAATGATTGGCTCAAAGTGATGAATGCCATGGTGAGATATGAACCCTATGTCGACGGCTTCCTTCTCGACAAAAGCATGGGCAGGGGAGTCGCCATGAACGCAAACGAACTTCTCCCATATCTCAAAGCCCTCTCGCATTTTGGTGAAAGATTTTTCGCCATCGTCGCCGGCGGTCTCGGTCCCAATGCGCTCGACTTGGTCAAACCCATCATCGACGAATTCCCAGGCGTCAGCCTCGACGCCCAAGGCCAACTCCGCCCCAGCGGCAGCGCCCTCGACCCCATCGACTGGCAAATGGCCGCCAACTATCTCCGCGGCGCCATCAAATTGTTCCAAAAGTAACTGCTCCCAAACCTCTCGCCTCCGAGAGGTTTTTGTTTTTCAAAAAATGTTCTAAGCTTCACTCCATGAATCTCCGCGACACCTAATACTGAATAAAAACGTATTTGCGCCTTCTGTTCTCACGGTTTAGACTTCTGACATATGAAAACCTGTATCACCTGCGGCATGCCTCTCGAAGGCGCCCACGCCAATGACATCGGACTGGAAACTTCAGAAGGTCCCGTCTGCAAATTCGATATTGCCGATGGCCAAATCAAATCCGGCAAAGACATTTTTGCCGGTGGCGTCGCCTATTTCTTAACCGCTGCCGCCGACAATGACCAAGCCCTTGCCGAACGCCTCACGCGCACCAATATGAACTATCTCGCCCACTGGCAAGCCAATCCGTTTCCAGAACTGGAAGGCGATCAAGCCACTCCCGAAGAATTCACCGCTGCCATGTCAAAGATGTAAGTCAAAAAAATCCCTCGTGCCTGCGAGGGATTTTTCATTTCAAACCCATCCACCAGGGTTGACATTTTGCAAAAAATATGGCAGTCTCATCCATCGCCATCCGGCGAGTCCTTTTCACAACACGGGAGAAACCCATGACCACCAACTTCAATCTCCGCCAACTCGAACAAGCGCGCCTCCTATTGTCTCATGCCAACCAAATCCTCATCCTCACCGGGGCCGGCATGTCCGCCGAAAGCGGCGTGCCCACCTTTCGCGGAGAAGGCGGCTACTGGCGCAACAAACACTTCAGCGACCTTGCCAATCCCGAAGCCTTTGCCGCCGATCCCAAACTCGTTTGGGAATGGTATTGCGAACGCCGGCAAACTGTCGCGAACTGCGAGCCCAATGCCGCGCATTACGCTTTGGCCGCTTGGGCCAAAAGTCGTCCAGGCGTGAGACTCGTCACCCAAAATGTCGACGGCCTTCACGAACGCGCCGGCCACCCTGACGTGATCCGTCTCCATGGTTCGCTCTGGAAAAACCGTTGTACCAAATGCAATCTCGAGCGCGACGAGTCCACGCTTCACTACGAAACGCTTCCTCTCTCGCCTTGCTGCAATGTGCTCGAACGTCCGGCCATCGTCTGGTTCGGAGAAGATCTCGTACGTGACCACGTGGCCTTCATGATGCGTGAAGCCGTCTTGTCCGATGTAGTGTTGATTGTCGGAACCAGCGGCGTCGTCCAACCCGCCGCGACCGCGCCAAGGCTCGCACTCCAAGCCGGTAAAAAGGTTATTATCATTGATCCAAGTCAGACCCAGCTTCCCTTCACCATGCAGTGCAGGACGACAGCGGTCGATGTCATCCCTTCTCTCCTCAGTCTCACCTAAACAAAAAGCTGCCCTATGGCAGCTTTTTTCATTAACCCATTTTTTCAAGAATTTTTTTCCAATACATTGCCCGTTCATGCGTCGGATAGGTTTCAATCAGCTGCCGATACGCACGTTTACCAAACTCTGAATCCAAGGTCGCGAGATAATCAGCCTGTTGTTCACTGGTGGCGATGGAAACAGCTTCCAATTCTTTTAAGTCTGTCTCTGCCATGTTTTTGGAAGTGCCAAACCCATCTTTGTGGAAACGAGCATCGTCTGATGTGCCATCTGGCTTTGTCTCGCGTCCTTCATTTGAAGGTTCGTCACTTGTTTTCCATTGAGGTTTCCATTCTGGAGGGTTCATACAGTTGAAGTTCTGCGCGAAAGAGTTTTTTCAAGAAGACTACGATTGACGCCGCCTTGCGAGCCACCGGCTTGAAGTTCGATTTTCCCATTCCAGCTGCTTCCTATTAGACCAATTTTCCCGGCATGCATCGGACCAATCGACTCTGGATCAGCTTCCGCTTCTCCATCGGCAACAGCTGTTTGAAATGCATCCTCCGTATACCAGCGTCCCGACTTACTCTGAACAAAGCGTGGTGCATCTTTACCCAATGCTGCCAGTATCTGCGGAGTGACACTACTTCCATCCTTCGACAAAGCTTCTATTTTTTTGAGATGCTCTTGGACGCGTGGATCATTGATCGCCTGCGCGGACTCAGCTGCCTTCCGATATTTTTCATGCACACGTAGAGTGAGCTCGCTCACAGCTTGTGAAAATTGTTCAAGACGTCCAGCCTGCGGCATTGCATCATATTTCTTGTTTGCCGTCACTTCGGCCTTGCTTTTTACAATCGATTTATACGAATTAAATTCTAGTTGCCGTCCACGTTCATCTAAATTCGGTTTCTTCTTTGCCAAATCTTGGTCAAATGCATTCCGATCGATAGAAACGGTTGCCTGCTCTGCTTCATGCTTAATGTATGAAGTCCTTCCAATGGTCTCATGATCCCAACCATACCCATACGAAGCCCAGGCATATCCACCAATATCGATATTTGCTTTAAGGGCGACTTCATCCGCTTTCATCTCATCATAATGTTTGAGACTTTCTTGCGTGATGCGAGCTGCGATCCCGTTTGACTTCCCTTCAGTCGGAATGCTCAACACTTCATGATTCACGCGCTTGAGTATTTTTTCTTTTCCCTCTGCATCAATCGTTGGAATGAGTTCAAACGAACGAGTAACCTCAGAATTTTCCGTTTCCGCAGAATCGTAGTGTTGCTCAAACGAGATCTTTGCTCCATTCATCTTTCCTTGTTCATCAAAACTAACAAATTCAACCCGCAATGCACTTTCAGAGTCATGACGTTTGAGGTCATCAATATAGGAAGCAAGATCCATAGCCTCGGCCAACTCATGCGCCTTCGATCCCAATACTTCTTGTATTGTCATAATATTTTTTAAATTGCGATCCTTGAGAAGCACCGGGCCTTTGGGTAGATTTTTCGAGAGGGCCGATGAAAGCTCGGTGAGTTGCTTGCGATATTCTGCTGATTCCACAAAGCGTTGTGCAAACTGCGGACCCACTTCCTCGGTAAGCGCCGCCGCGAGTTCAGCGCGCTGTTCCTGATTCATGGCCTCGATATTTCCACTGATCGCTTCAAATGGTTTCTCTTGAGAAGTGATCGCTTCAACTGCTTCTGCTGAGGTAAATGGCTGTATCTCTGCTGTTGCAACCTCTAATTCTTCCGGAATCTCCCAATCCAATTCTTCCTCCTTCTGTTTTTTGGATTCCACGATTCCTGATTCCAGAGGAGCGGGGATTGTCGCCTCCGCCACCTCCGCCTGCAATTCACCCCAAGCATCATCCAATTCATCTTCCATCTGTTTCAACTCTGCCTTCATCGCAGCATCTCCATCCTGCGCCACCTCCGCTCGCGCTGTTTCAATTCCCGACTTCACCGATGTGATTTGTCTATCCGCATCCCGCATCATTTCTTTCGCCGTTTCTTGTGGAGACAAAACCCGCGATTCAATTTTCTCAAGTGTATTGTTTCGATTCGACTCCGGAGCAAAATGTTGTGCCTGCATACAAATGTATTTTATTTCTCTGACGTTTTTGTGAGTGAAGAAATCTTCTGAGCCTGCGCATGTACCGCTTCGATCCGCGCCATAAACTTTTTCCAAGCCTCTGCCAATCGCGCATGTGAATCATTCGTCTTCATGTCCATATCAAGATTGCCCGATACGTTTACGCAATTCTTCCATTTCTGTATTGCGCTTTTGTTCATCCGCTTTTCCCAAAAGTGTCTTGGTGCGCAAACGGATATTCGCCACCCGCGCCCCAAACTTCGCCCAAGCCTGTTTCAATTTATCCTGTCTTTCCTGCGTATTCATACCTTCAGTGTAACAGAAGGGGAGGCTGTATTCCTAGCCGCCCATCCCAAGCTCCGTCGGTAAAATCCCTGCATAACCACCGGGTCCTCAATCCGCGCATGTACCCAATTTCTTCACCGTAGCATACTACGCTTTACAAGCTAAGCATTCTGTGTTTAATTCGCCTCAAGAAAGTAGGTCGTAATGAAACCACTTCCTCCCGCCCCTTCGCTTACCCCCATCATCGATCTCGCCCAAGCGCGCCACAGTCTAAGCATCCCGACCAAATTCGCCGCCATGCTCGCCGAGCGCGCCGGAGCCGAAGTCAGCTTGGTCCACCCCGGTCGGCTCATCGCCGTCCTCCCCGACCAAACCGTCATCCATGTCCGCGTCTCCATGGTCAACATCTATCGCGAAGAAGCCAAATCTTATCGTCGCGAAGGTCTCGCGGTTCCCGCTCGTGTACTTGCCGATATTGCTCGCTGGGACAGCGAACATTTCGGCAAACGCTTAAGCGCGAACTCCCCGCTCACGGTCTCCTCTACGGAGACCGTTTATTTTTTCCCAATCAACCCACGCACTCGTGCCAATATCTCCTCCGATGGCGTTTCCAAACTCTCCTTGGTTGGAAATATCTCGGCAAACAGGGGACTGGTTTTATCAGTATCCATCACATCCTTCGCGCCCTTCTTTGGCACTCCAAACAATGCACGAAACTGTTTCTTCGCCACCAATAAACTCATGGCATCTCCTTTCCAATCTTCTGGCAAAAAGCCCAAGCTCTTCAACATCGGTGCATTCCCCAGATTCCCCACCAGCTTGGGTGGCCACGCCGGACCTTCCTCTGCTTTCTTCTTTCGTTCTTCGGCACGCTGTTCTTTCAATACGAGTTTTTCAATCTCCGCCCGTTTTTCTGCTTCCGCTCGTCGTTGCTCTTCCATCTCATGAGCGCGTTTCGTTTGTCGTTCCAGTTGTTTTTCTTCTTTTGCTTTAGCAATGGCTTCACGCTGGACCCGTGCGTTTTCAATATCTTCCAAACGTATTCGCTCAATCGTTTCCAACTTCATGCGTTCTTCCTTTTCACTCTCCGCACGCTCTGATTTTTTCCGTTCTTCGACTTCCGCAAAGCGCTGTGCTTCTTCTTCACGTTTAGTTCGCAGTTCAGCTTCTTGCTCGCTCCGTTGTCCTTGGCGTTGCGAGGCTTCAGCCTGTTCAGACTCCAAGTCTTCCGCCGTCAGTCCCAACAGCGCCAGTAGCCGATGACTATCATGCGTTCCCAATTCTTCAGCCAACGGTTCCAACGTCGCAAACTTATCTGCCTTACTCGTCTTCGTGCCACGCGACTGTCGCAACGATGCTTCATACGTTTCTTGCACCGCCTCGGCCTCCAACACGGCTAATTTCGTCTTCGATCCAGACAAGTTACGTCGCGCTTCTTCCAAAATCGCTAATTGTTTTTCACGCGCCGGTTTACTCACCCCATACTTAAACGTCTTTAGCTGAAACGTATGCACCTCACCCGCCGCCGTCACCTCCACATCCACCGACCCCATATCCTTTCGCAAATCCTCGCGTGGCGTGCCATGGCTGATACTCGCTAAATGCCCAGTATCCATCGTATGAATCAACTGTCGCAATAAATAAATTTCCATCACCTCAAATTTCTTCCCACGCTCATCATCCGGGATCTGCCGAATAATTTCCTCCAATTCACGATCAAGTTTTAAAATCTCAGCCTTCCGTTTTGCCTCATCTGGTTCACGCTCAATCATCCGCGCGCGAATGTCATTCATCAACACCTCAATATCCGTCCGCTGAATACTGATATTCGAACTCAAGGTGATGGAGGCATCCGCTTTCAACTTCAATAGCGCTTCATATTGCGCCAAAGCTTTTTGCTCAGCCTCAACCAAGGTTTTCTTAAACGCAAACGCCGCAAACTCTCGCGCCACCTCTTCGCGAGACAGTGTCTCTGGCGCCCGTGGTCCTTCTGGATTCGTCTCCTGACGCACCAGGGCGGCCTGCCAAGCTCCGCGATAGGTCGAGTTCGCCAATTCATGCGACACCATCCCACGCAACAAATGCGACAAGCATGCAATGTCATGACGGTTCTTTTCTTCTGCATCAATCTTGGGATCACGTCGCGCCGCCGCCAAGGCCTGTTCAATCTGCGCCGCATTCAACGTCTTCTCGAGATATATAAACCGGCGCGCCAATTGTTGCACCACATTTTCATATGCTGCCGGCACTTCTTGCGGCCCAGTCCGAAAAGGATTTTGATACGGGCCGCGATACCCAGGGGATTGTTGTTGCATAGAAAAAAGGTTGTCTCAAGAATACGCGCCCAGCAACGGCGAAGCAATGCTATACTCCAATAAATCTGTATGAAAAACTTCACTTCACTTCGTTCGAGCCTAGTCTCTCTTTTGTCAGTTCTCACTTTCCTCGCTAGCGCCGCTGCCGTCCAAGCCGCCGTACCCACCATCTCAGCCGTATCCCCAGCCACCGCCAGCGCCAATCTCCCTGTCACCTTAACCGCTAGCGTCAGCGCAGCGGCGGGCATCCAATCCTGCAATCTCTACGTCGACCTCGACGACGTTGGTTCCATGACCGTTGCCGGCGGCACCGCTAGCAAGTCATACACCTTTCCCAGCGGCGGCTCACGCATCGCCTTCGTCTTTTGCCGCGACCTCGACGGCCACGCCAACTCCGGTTCCTATACCTCCCTCTGGGTCGACGGCGCCATTGTCTCGAGCAGCCCACTCTCTGGCAACGGTGCTGCAGCGCCAACCATCCAAACTCCCATCACTCCAACACCAACTCCCACCCCAACACCGCCAGCACCAACTGGCCCTGCCGCCGGCAGCCTGATTAAACTCGCCTGCACCGCTACTCCCGACGCCAATGACCCCTGCACCGCCGTCTACTACCTCGGTCAAGACGCCAAGCGCCACGCCTTTCCCAACGCAAAAGTCTATTTCACCTGGTACACCAACTTCGACTCGGTCATCACCGTTTCCTCTACCGTCATGGGCAACCTCACCATCGGCAAAAACGTCACCTATCGCCCAGGTGTTCGCCTGGTAAAATTCACCACCGTCAACAAAGTCTACGCCGTCTCAAAAACCGGCGGCCTCCGCTGGCTCAAAGACGAACTCACCGCCGCCGCCCTCTTCGGCCCCGACTGGACCACCAAGGTCGACGACCTCGACGACACCCTCTACAGTAATTACCAATTCGGCCCCATGATTTCCTCGGTCAACGACTACAGCGTCACCGCAGAAATGGACGCCGCCAAACTCATCGACCACATCCTCTAAAAAAGAAAAACCTCCCCTTAACCGGGGAGTTTTTTTGCGAGAACTTCCCCCCGTTACTATAAGCCCCACTTGTCATTGCAAGGCACCAAGCAATCTCACTTCCGATCGACATACCAATATGAGATTGCCATGTCGTCAGTACTCCTCGCAAT
>JAYVTL010000157.1:0-4081 GCA_043788845.1 Candidatus Uhrbacteria bacterium | reverse complement strand
CATAAAACTTCGAACCTGCTGGTCTCTAAAAGCGGGGGTAATATAACGAGTGCTTGAGCATTTGGCAAGAGCCGACTGACCTGACCAAGCCTCTTGCATCAGGCGCTTATTCCCGCTATGCTAGGCACCGTTCCTATGGAACTCCTTCCTTTTCAAGAGATTGCCACCCGTTTACTGGTCGCCACCGTGCTGACCGGTCTCATCGGTATCGAGCGCGAAGTGCGCCATAAACCGGCTGGCGTGCGCACCAATGCCCTCATCGGCCTGGGTTCTGCCGTCATGACCTTGTGCGGCATTTCTATCTCCCTAGCTTGGCCAGGAGCCAGTTCACCCGACCGCATCGCTTCCATCATCGTTCAGGGCGTCGGTTTTCTGGGTGCTGGCACCATTATCCAGTCCCGCGGCACGGTACACGGTCTCACCACCGCTGCCACCATGTGGGTGGTCGCTGGCATCGGTATTGCTTGTGGCTTTGGTCAATATGAAATTGCCATTCTCGCCGGGATTCTCGTCCTCGTCTTGCTTGCCATCTTCGGTCCACTTGATGCGCGCCTGATGGGAGAAGAAGTAAAAGGAAAACTAAAACTCTAAAACCACGCCGAGGTAGCTCAGTGGTAGAGCGAAGGACTGAAAATCCTTGCGTCGCCAGTTCAATCCTGGCCCTCGGCACCACGTAAAAACCGCACATAATGTGTGGTTTTTATTTTGCTGCGCTTCATCCGGCGCAGTCAAAAAGCCTTCATGCTATCCTTCCTTCATGTTCGCCGTCTCTGATCTAAACACCGTTCTCACCCTCCAACAAACCATCGGCTCCATCCCGCATGCCGTCATTGGTATTGTTTTTGCCGCGCGCTATCTCATTTTCGCCGATCTCATCTTGGCCACTTGGCTCTGGCATTCCCACAAAAAAGAAAAACAACATGCCGTCGTTGAGGCGGGCTGGAGTTTTCTCCTCGCCCTCTTACTCACCACCATCTTGTCGCATTTCATTGGTCGCCTGCGCCCCTTCCTCGCCAGCACCGATGTCCATCTGCTCATCCCTTCCCCTTTAAATACCTCTTTCCCTTCCGGCCACACCGCCACCTCGTTCGCCATCGCCGCCTCTTTCCTATTTGCCGATAAAAAAATTGGCACACTCGCTTTTGTCTTTGGTCTGATCGTCGCCTTCGCTCGTGTCACAGCCGGCGTCCACTATCCAACCGACATCCTCGGCGGCATCGCCCTCGGTCTCGCCAGTTTTCTCCTTGTGCGAGAAATTCACAGTCAACTCGCCAAACCCGACATCGCCTCCGCCATCAAACACCATCATCACGACCTATGAAAAAACTTGGCGCCATCTTGGGCGTGCTCATCCTTGCCGCCGCCATCTTCCTTGCATTCTTTGTCCCCGCAGCTTGGTTTTCACAACCCGCCGCCGACGCCCCCAGTGTGACCATTTCAATTTCTGAAACCGACTCATCCTCCAGTATCAGCTCGCGTCTAAAAGAGAAGGGGATTACCACCACCACCTTTGGCTACTCGATCTACGCTCTGATTGATTCAGCAACCCACCATCCCAAGCGCGGCGACTACAAACTCAAACCCGGCATGAGCTATCGCACCATCGCGCGACTCCTCACCACGGGCCCCGCTCGTGAAGAAGTTGAAATCACTCTCGCTCCCGGCCGCTCTCTCACTCAAGATCTCGAAACCCTCGCACCTTTTGGCGTGCAGTCCCAAGCCTTTATCTCCTCGGTCGGCGACACCCTAACGCAACAAAAGTTTGACCCGGCCTGGCACACCGAGTTTTCATTTCTTGCTGTCATTCCTGCTGGTCAAAGCCTCGAAGGCTATCTCTTCCCCGACACCTATCGCGTCTGGAAAGATCAATTGCCACAAAGTCTCATCCGCAAACAGCTCGAAGAATTCAGCAAGCACGTCGACGGCATCCAAGCTGCGGCCAAAGCGCAAAACCTTTCAGCGCACGAAGTTGTCACCCTCGCCTCCATCATCGAAAAAGAAGTCGCCGCCACCACGGATCGCAAAGTTGTTGCCGGTATTTTTCTTCGTCGTCTTTCCGAGCGCATGCCCTTGCAGTCCGACGCCACCGTCAACTACTTCACTCATGCCGGACGCACCCGCCCTACGCTCAAAGATCTCGAAATTGAATCCGCCTACAATACTTACCAACACAAAGGATTACCACCCGGCCCCATCAGTAACCCTTCAACCAGCGCCCTCGACGCGGTGGCCAATCCTACCGCCAGCGAATACCGCTACTTCTTAACCGACGAATCCGGCAAAACCTATTACGCCAAAACCTTCGAAGAGCATATCCGCAATCGCAAACGAGCCTTTGGGGAATAACCCTTGCTTTTTGCGAGAATCATGGTATCTTCGAGCCTCGAACCTTTTTCAATTCAACCCTTCACGACTGGGAGGTCGTCATGCAAGTTGCTACCGTTTTGCCCACCCAAGTTCGCAATCGCGGATATCTCGTCAAGGCCATGATGCAGCATGTCATTCGTGGCATCGCCATTCAGCTCGAAACCGCCACGCCCATCGACTCTGCTCACCGCGAAGCCGAGACCCCCATTGGTCCCGGCGTCATCTGGTGGAGCAATGAAGATGTGGCACAGCGCACCAAGGGGCGCACCACCCATGCCTTGCACCACTGTGCCTATGCCGCACGTCGCTGCGGCATCGCCATTCATCGTGGCTACGACGTCTTTAAAGCGCGTCCCGGTTCAGAAGCGGCGCTGCTCAAAGAAGACATCGAAGCCGGCCGCGACTGCGTCGAAATGATGCTTTCGGGCCCGCTCTATTCCGCCGCCGAGCGTGGTCGCTATCGCCAAGTGCAGCTCGAGCTCGCGCTCGAATACGGCACCAAGCGCAATCAACACAAACGTCGCGCCAGCACTCACTTCGCCAACGGCACCCAGGCCACAGATCGCACGGGTCGCAACAATCCGGGTGCCTCGGCCATGCGCACTGGCGCCGCCATCGGTCATCTGATCGACCGCGACGACGACATCCCCAATATCTCGCTCTTGATGGATCGGCGCACGATTTACCTCCACCGCCTGATCAAATCGCATCTCGAGCTGCATCACGAGCTCGAAAAGTTGCTGACGCGTCTCAAGAAATGCGAAGACGACGGTGACATCACGCGTTGGCTCGCGGATAGTGCATCCGCCAACAAGACCAAGCGCTCGATCGCCCAGCGCGCCTTTCGCGCCATGGCCCAGCGTTTCGACAATTACGCCATCTCGTTTGGCGTCGTCGAGGTCAAGCCATTCCGTGGACGAGCGCGTCTCATTAGCGACCTGCTCAAGCGCGCCTCGGGCCATGCCGTTCACCGTCGCATCATGGAGCTCTCGCAAGACTTGGCGAGCATCCGCCAGTTGAATGCCTGGACCATGCGGCTCGATCAGCTGCACAACCGGGTTTTGCAACCGCTCGCGCTCGTGCTCGGTGACATGGAGCGCGACGCCAAGGTCGCCAAACGCAAACACCTCAAGTCAGATGTGACCAAGTTTCTGCCGCATATCCTCTCCATCGACGATGCACTGGAGCAATACGTCACGGCCATTAGCGTCCTCCCCAAGGAGCAAGCTGCAGCCAACAACGACCTCAAGCCGGCCTTCCTCACCAACCTGCGCAATGCGCAAGCTGAAATGTTCGAGAAGAATTGGCTCGAAGCCAAGCAGCATCTCGAACTGGCGGCCGCGCAACTCTCCTGAACCCACCCCCCCGACGAACGTCGGGGGGTTTTTCATTTCTCATCCCATCCGCTAAGCTCTTGTCATGTCCGTTTTTGTCCTCCAAGGCGCCGCGGGTTCTTCTCGCAAAATTGAGTATGCGGCTGAACTCAATCAAGAACAGCTTGATGTTGTGCTACATGGCGATGGTCCATGTCTCGTGCTCGCCGGTGCCGGTTCTGGCAAAACCCGCACCGTCACCTATCGCGTCGCCTATTTGCTCGAACAGGGCATTGACCCTGGCTCCATCCTGCTGCTCACTTTTACCAATAAAGCTGCCAAAGAAATGTTGTCGCGTGTTTCCACCTTGCTTGGCCACGACATGCGCGGCCTTTGGGGCG
>JAYVTL010000156.1:0-7746 GCA_043788845.1 Candidatus Uhrbacteria bacterium | reverse complement strand
GAAACAGCGAAGGCACTTGGTAAACTCAAGTTTGGAAAAAAAGTTGCGAAGATTCATCTTGAAATCGAAACGGGGATTACACGACAAGGTTTAGAAGGTAAAGAGTTATTGCAATTGGCTAAGGCGCTGGCAGCACAGAAGCAGGTGGTTATTGAGGGTGCCTATACGCATTTTGCGAATATTGAAGACACAACCGACTCAAGCTATGCTGAAATGCAATTACAGCGTTTTAGCGAGCAATTAGGGGCATTAGAGAAGATTGGTCTTCGACCACCAGTGACGCATACCGCCTGTAGCGCGGCTGCAATTTTATTTCCTGAAACATATTTTTCTTTGGCTCGGGTGGGTGTTTCGACCTATGGTTTGTGGCCTTCAAAAGAAACGCAGGCGGTGGCAAAGCGTGAAAAGAAAATACTTGAATTGAAATCAGCGCTAACTTGGAAAACTGTCGTTGCTCAGGTGAAAATAGTTCGAGCTGGCACTTCAGTCAGTTATGGTTTAACAGAAAAAGTTTCTCGAGATTCTAAGATTGCGGTTATACCGATTGGGTATTGGGATGGGTTTGATCGTGGGTTATCTAGTGTTGGTCAGGTATTAATTCGTGGGACACAGTGTAAGGTTGTGGGACGGGTCTGCATGAATATGTGCATGGTAGATGTCACTGATGCAGGACGAGTTACCACGGGTGACGAAGTGGTGTTGATTGGGCGCCAAGGCAAGCAAGAAATCACCGCAGAAGATATGGCTAGTAAGTTGGGTACGATTAACTACGAAGTCGTGACACGCATCAATCCAATGATTCAACGGATTGTTCACTAATATGGAGCGTGAGGGACGCAAGGGGATTTTTGCCCAGGAGCGTGAACACCTCCAGCATCATTCGCGTTCAATAGTCGGAGCTTTGGTTTTGGCTTGTATTGGGGTGGCTACGGTATGGTTTTTACTTGTGTCGGGGCATTGGACGGTTACCAGCATCGAAACCGAAGGGTTACATGAGTTGAGTAGGGAAGAGGTAGCCTCGTCGACCTATGCGGTACTGGATCATGGTTCTTGGAAACCATGGAACCGAAGGAATATTTTTTATGTACAACCACAGAAGTTGGCAAGTCAATTGCAGGAAGCTTTGTTTGCAGAAAAGGTAACTGTGGAAAAAGTTTATCCAAACGTTTTACGACTCATGATTGGAGAGAGGCAGAGGAGTGTGGTCTTGGTGTCAAAAGGACAAATTTTAATTGTAGATACCAATGGCTTAGTTACTGCCGAAGCTGATGAAAAAATCCGTGACTCTGCTCAACAACGACTGACTGGTCCTGGATTATCTGGAGCCAATGATTTGCCTTTGATTCAAGTTGATTTACCAGAACCAGCCACGGTTGGGTTTCAGACAACGGGTACGGATACCATCAAAATGCTTATACGGGCGTATAAGGCCTTACAGGATACCCATGTAGCCTTTAAGTACCTACTGATGCCTACCTTGGGCTCAACTGAGCTCCAATTGGTCACAGATCAAAAGTATCGGGTCATAATGGACCTGACTCAGGCCTTGGATGTGCAGGTCTTAACATACCAGAAGTTTATCGTGAGTATGCCAAAGGGGACACAGATTCATGAGTATGTAGATGTGCGGGTGCCAGGAAAGGCTTTTGTTCGTTAAAGCCCATGGGATGGCTTTAAGCCTAGTTTTTTACACCCTTAACGTCGTATAAGATATATTGTGCGACGCTAGTTATTACAGAATGTAAGGGGTTTTGAGGTTTTCCTCTCCCCCTCCCTCTCCAATTTTTCTAAAAATTGCCTTGGTCGGTTGAGGAAAGGATTTGTGTTTTTTTGTTTATTTAATCTGATCTTCAGAAAAGTTTTTGCTTTAAAAAAAATTTATTTCAACAAATCCGATTTTCGCTGATTACTCTTCCCTCGCTTGGCTGACTCGGTCTTTTTGGCTAACTTGACACATTCCCCTTTTTCCTGTTTTATACGCAGGTTGCGCTGCAGTACCCACGGCGTAGCATCAACCCAGAAACAAAACCCTTTGGAGGGTTTCTCAATGCACGATCACGATTATCTCAGGCCGATGGTCCCGTTCCTCATTCAATTGCTCGCCTGCCAGGACACCGAGTTCGTCTCGTGTGCCGTCTCGGCAATCAGGGCGATCAAGGCTGGTGAGGACGGCAAGGTCCACATTCTCTGTTACCACATGGTGATGGCGAGCAAGGACCTTAGCCGCGAGGACAAGCGGCTGCTCCCGCAGGTGTACCGGGTGCTCGGCAATCTGTCAGAGTCGACCATGCTCAAGGAGCGTGTCTACCAGCTGGCCAAGAAGTCTTTGGCGAGTTGCGACATCTCGCCGCACGAGGCGCATGCGAAGCGCCTGTTGGCCAAGAAGGCTGCAGAGAAAGCAGCAGCCGAGAAGCAGCACAAGCAGCACAAGCAGCACGCCAGCGATGTACGTGGATTGGCGGTCGCACCGGCCTCCTGAAGATGTCGAACTGATGTTACGAAATATAGTTCTTTCTTAGCCCTTGCTAAAGCCGACCTACCTTGGTCGGCTTTTCTCATGTTCGATTTTTTAGACAGGAGGGGCTGGAGCTTGAATATTGATGTCCCACCAGGCTTCAACACTGGCAGCGAGGTCACGCAGCCAAAAATAGCTGATGCTACGATAGGTATGACGATCTGCGCTGGCACCTACGGCATTAAGACCAAGCTTATTGCAGAGATACAGCGCTCGACTCAAATGAAAGCGTTGGGTGACAACGATGACGCTTGAGAGACCAAGCTCTTTGGCATGTTTGCAGCTTTCATAGGTACGATAGCCCTTGCCATCAAAGATCAAGGTCGAAGTTGGAACATTGTGCTCGAGAATGTACCGCTGCATGACATCGATTTCGTCAGCATGATAGGCACCATCATCACCAGTTAACAACAGCTGGTTGACGGCGTGCTCGTTGTAGAGCTGAATGCCGGTGTCGAGGCGATCACGAAGGGCGTCAGTGGGTGTTCCATTTTTGAAGACGCCAGCGCCCAGGATTATGGCGGTGGTTGAGCTAGAACTGGTGGGAGGCGCTTGGATGCGATTGGCGTATTTAGATTGAACCTCGGCCATCATGGCGAGAGTGATGAGGCAAAAGACGATCGTGCCGAGGAGAACGCCGGTGAGATAGGGGCGTTTCATTCGTCGGTGAGCGGTTTATCAAGCAGGATGGATTCGATGCCATTGCCAACACCAGTGACACGCAACACATCCTTATCAATCTTGTTGAACTCTTTGCTGGCAAGATTGTATTGGTTGACGGTAGTGCCCAGATTTTTGCCAACGCTTTTGAAATATTGATCGTAGGCTGAAAGATGTCGACCGAGGTCGGTGACGCGGGTACGGATTTCTTTAGCCTGTTCTTCGATTTTGAGGGCACGAAGACCTTGTAAAACAGTCTGTAAGTAGGCGAGAAAACTGGTCGGGGAGACGATGATGACATGATACTTCCCTGCTGCACGTTGAATGAGGCTTTCGGTGTCTTCGGCGACGGCGCCGATTTTATTGATCAGCAAGTCGTAATAAATCGCCTCGTGGGGGATGAACATGAAAGCGAATTCCATCGTCCCCTCTTGCGGACGGATGTATTTGGCGGTTTCTTGGATACGCAGTTTCAAATCGTTGACGAACATTTTTTCTAATTTTTCGCGTTCAACGGGATTGGTTTCTTCGATAATGCGATTGTAATTCTCGAGCGAAAATTTGGAATCGATGGGCACAATTTTATCTTTCACGAAGACGACAGCATCAACAATCTCGCCATCGGTGAATTTATATTGCATCTGGAAGCCATCGGGTGGCAAAATATTTTTGAGCAAGGTCTCGAGATAATATTCGCCCAAGATGCCGCGCTGTTTTGGATTCTTGAGCATGTCCTGCAATTTTTGGAGTTGGCCAGTGACATCGAGTACTTGTTTCGACGTTTCTTCCATGCGCGTAATTTTTTCTGTCACATCACGGATGATGCCAGATGAAGCGGCGAATTGTTGGCGGATGGCGGTATGCGTCTCCCCCATTCGATCGCCCATTTCTTTTTGCAGTTGTCCGATTTGGTTTTGCAATAAAGACATGGATTGGGTGTCGCCTTTGGAATCTGCGAGACGGTTGAGCTTGGACAGTATTAAAAAGACAGCGGCGAGCAGGCCAAGGACGAGAACGACGAGGAGGCTGATGACGAGAATATCGGGCATAGTGCTCACGTAGATTGCCACGCGGGAGGCTTGGGAGCAACGGGTAGCAAGTGGGCTTTTTGTCGCCCACCCTATTCACATTCGGCGGACGGTTTGTTATCGTTTTCATCTAACCTAAAGAAATCTATGTCTTACACTTCCCCGAGCGACGAAATCGACCCAATGGAGGATGCTGGTGATGAGCTGGTTGGTGCTGGTATGCATGTGGTCGGCGACGCTGATGATGACGAGGACGATATCCTCGAAGCGGTTGAAGAACCCGAGGTGGTGAAGATCGTTTCGGCAGAGCCGGAGGAAGAAGAGGCACCTAAGGATGGTTTAGCCGAGCTTGAAGAAATGGAACGCAAGTTGCACGAAGAAGGACATTTGCTTGACGCTATTGAAGTGGCAGAAGATGAGGAAGAATAACTTTTGCGAGAAATGAAAAAGCCCCGGTGTGGTGCCGGGGCTTTTTCATTTTTCTTACTGGCAAACCGCGCACTCTTCATTGGCGAGATCGCGTTTTTCGACTTTCATGTCGATGCGATCGGCTTCAATTGGGGCGGCGGAGCGGAGGTAATAGAGCGACTTCACGCCGGTTTTCCAGGCCAGCATGTGAACCTCGTCGAGGTATTTTCCACTTAAGGGCGTTGGGAAGAACACATTCAGTGATTGTGCTTGTGAGATGAACGGTTGGCGATCGGCGGCTTGTTGGACGATTTCGCGCATATTCATTTCATAAGCGGTGCGAAAGACGGCGCGCTCTTCATCGGTTAGGCCTTCGACATTCATCACGCTCCCCTTGTCAGCGATGATACGCTTCCAGATCTCCATGGTATTCATGCCTTTTGTCTCAAGCAATTGTTCGAGATACTTGTTTTTGACTAGGAAGCTGCCCGAGAGTGTTTTTTGCAGGTAGGCATTGCCGCTGATTGGTTCGATGCAGGGCGTGGCTTGTTGGCACAGGAAGGCTGTTGAAGCGGTCGGTTGGATGCTGGTGACGTAGGAATTGCGTTGGGTACCGCCATCGAGTGGCAGGCCACGCTCTTCGCCAAGTTTGACCGAGGCGGCGATGGCGCATTTTTGGAAGTGCGCAAAGAT
Organism: Candidatus Uhrbacteria bacterium; assembly: GCA_043788845.1. GTDB lineage: Bacteria > Patescibacteriota > Patescibacteriia > 2-12-FULL-60-25 > 2-12-FULL-60-25 > JADZEJ01. The sequence continues at coordinate 2,442 of JAYVTL010000156.1, read as the reverse complement.
GGACTTGTTGAGCATGCGTGCTTGCAAGCTCTCAAATGGCACCAGTTTGCTCATCAAGTAGCCGTGATAGCCCATCACACCAAAACCAATAGAACGTTCGTGCTTGACCGAGTTGATGGCTTTTTTGTATTCCACCGAGTCCGCCATTTCGCAAAACGAGTCGAGATTATTGTCGAGGGCTTTGACGCAAACATAAGCGATACGTTCGAATTGATCTTTCCATTCATCGTACTTCTCCAAGTTCATACTGCCGAGGCAGCAGACGGCCGTGCGTGTTTCATCGGTTGGTAAGACAATTTCTGTGCAGAGATTACTTTGGCGCACGGTCAGGCCGAGTTTTTGGTGATGTTCTGGCAAGGCTTTATTTACCGTGTCGATGAACAGGATGTACGGCTCCCCTGTTTCAGCGCGCATCTTGAGTAAGCGACGCCACATGTCGCGTGCATCGAGTTGCTTGGTGACGGTTTTATAATGAGGGTCGATTAAATCGTAAGTGCGATTTTCTTCAACGGCTTGCATGAATTTGTCGGTCACGACGACGCCATTGTTGATGTTTAAACATTTGCGATCCATGTCGCCGCCGGTGGGTTTGCGCATCTCGAGAAAATCTTCGATGTCGGGATGATCGATGCTTAAATACGCTGCCGCTGCCCCTCGTCGCGTTGAGTTGCGAGAAATGGCGATGGTTTCGGAATCCATGATTTTTAAGAATGGAATCACGCCACTTGAACGTAAGCCGCTGGCTTTGAGTGGAGAGTTTTGGCCGCGTAATTGTGACCAGTCCGTACCAATGCCGCCGCCGTATTTGGCCAGGAAAGCATTTTCGCGATAGATATCAAAAATACCTTCGAGATTATCTGGCACGGTATTGAGGAAGCAGGAGATGGGTAAACCTTTGCTGGTGCCGATATTCATTAAGACCGGCGTGGCTGGCAAAAACCAGTATTTGGCCATGACGTCGTAGAGTTCTTGCGCTAAAGCAGCATCACCGCGCGCCATGCCGGTGGCAACGCGGGCGTGGAAGGTTTGGACGTTCTCGCAAATATTACCGTCAGTGTCGCGCAGCAAATAGCGGTCGCGCAAGTTTTCGAGACCAAAGTAGGTCATGCCTTTGGCGCTGTCGGGGTCGAGTTTGATGGATTGTTGGATGGCGCGGTCGGCGGTGTAATGTGGGCAGTCCCAGCTATTTTTGGTGGCGGTTTGTGCGGTCATTTCAGCCAGCAAAATATCGCGGGCTGCGAGCAAGTCATTATTGGAGAGGGCGTCGATGACGCTGGCGTAGGTGGACATAAGAGCGAGGGAAGAATTATTTTTTTGTTTTAGACCCAATCTTCGACGATGGTTCCTTTTGAATATTCGGTGGCGCGGCTTTCAAAGAAGTTGGCGTGTTCTTTGGCATTGACCATGACATCGAGCCATTGGAGTGGGTTGTCGGTGTGGTACACCGGGTCAAGCATGATTTCTCCCAGTTTTCGATCGGCGGTGTAGCGGATATAGCGTTTGACTTGATCGGCGGTTAGACCGGGGACATCGCCCATTGAGAAGCAGGTATCAATGAAAGCGTCTTCGAGTTTCACCATATCATCACAGGCTTTGTAGAGATGGTCGCGTAGTCCTTGTGTCCAGATGTGGCGATTTTCTGTGATCAGATCGCGAAAGAGTTCGCAGACGCCTTTGGAGTGGAGCGTTTCATCACGAATACTCCAGGTGATGATTTGTCCCATGCCTTTGAGTTTGCCCATGCGGGGAAAGTTCATGAGGATGGCAAAGCTTGAGAAGAGGCTGACTCCTTCCATGAAGGCGCCGAAGACTGCGAGATTGATGGCGAGTTCTTCCACGCTTTTTACATCGAAGCCGCGCACATAATTATATTTATTACGCATGCTTTCATAGTCGAGAAAGGTGGAATATTCACGCTCGGGCAAACCAAGTGAATCGTTCAAATATGAATAGGCCCAGACGTGAATACTTTCCATGGCAGCGAAGGCCGAGAGCATCATTTTGATCTCGGGTTTGGGGAAGGCTGGGATCAGTTTGGTATTGTAGTTTTGGTTGACCTCGATATCGCCTTGCGTAAAGAAGCGCAAGATATTGATGATGAGATTGTTTTCTTGCGGTGTCAGTTTGAAACGATAGTCCGAAATGTCTGATTCCATTGGAACTTCGGTAGGCATCCAGTGGGCTTGGTTTTGCTTTTGGAAGTATTCGAAATACTTGGGGTATTCGAAGGGACGATAGAAGGTCCGATGCGTGAGCAGCGGGCTCGCGCCAAGAAGTTGGCTCATAGCAATTTGCTGATTTGGTCGGTGCCGTTGACGGCGAGGCTATTCATGCCGTCTTGGGATTCTAATTCATCGTTTAAGATGGCTTGGCGTTCTTCGGGCGACAAAAATTTTAGAGCGAGCCAGCGGAAGACATAGTCCACGACGGATTTAGCAAACG